>JAGQWZ010000023.1 GCA_020436835.1 Saprospiraceae bacterium
ATCATGACTGACAATGTGATTTATACCCAGATTCCGGGCAATTGAGATTGTCTCGTCCGTGCTGGCATCATCGCACAAAATGACCAGGTCTACAATATCCACCGGAATTTCTTCAAAGGTGATTTCCAGAGTGCGGGCTGCATTATATGCCGGCAGTACAACAGCTACCTTGCGATTGAGATACACAGTAGTACTATTCTTCTTCGTCAGATGTCGCGTCAAAAAGGTTACGGGATTCGAGAAATTGATACCACTTGACCATCTTTTTAATGTCGCGGGTAAAAACCCGGGATTGGTCGTGATCCGGAAGAACCTTTAGGAAATACTCCCTTAGTTCTTCATTGGAAGCAGAGGGCGGCACCACCGGCACCTCATCTTTCAACGCGTGCATTTTACGGAGTACATCTACCAAACCTTCTGTATCCGCAAGTGTAAAAATGGATATCGTCTCCAGAGGAGAAAATTGATGTTTCCGACTGGGAACGAATTTACGTTTCCCATTATCGAGATCTTCCACGATTATTCCATTGGGTCTTGATCCGGCCATTTTATATAATCCGGGCATACCGCTGATGGCAATAATATCTTCTAGCTTCATTCAAGTTTGCTTTCGTTAATCTATTAAGTTAGTAACTGACTAATTCAAGCAGTTGTTGCTTGAACCGATCAGCAGGTAAAAATAACTGCTCCAATGATTTTGCAAAAGGCACCGGCATATCCAGTGACGCAGATCGTACAATCGGTGCGTCAAGATATTCGAACAAATGTTCCGCTGCAAAGGCTGCAATTTCGCCACCTACTCCTCCGGTCAAGGTTGCTTCATGCAGAATCATCAGCTTGCCGGTTTTACGAACACTTGCTTCGATGGTATCGAAATCAAGGGGGCTGAGGCTACGCAAATCCAGCACTTCGATCTCCAGGTTCAATTCCTTGATTGCATTCGTAGCCCACAAAACGCCCAAACCATAGGTCACTACTGTAGCCAAGGTGCCCTGGCGCACGACTTTTGCCTTGCCTATCGGAATCGTGTAAGTCTCTTCCGGTACCGGTGTTTCATTTGTTCGATATAAAAATTTATGCTCAAAGTACATCACGGGACTATCATCCTGCAATGCAGCACATAAGAGGCCTTTAGCATCATAGGCATTGGATGGGTACAGGATTTTTAAGCCAGGAACATGCACGAACCAACTTTCCGTGCTTTGCGAGTGGAATGGTCCTGCCCCCACATTCCCTCCGGTGGGCATTCGAATAACCACCCGTGGACTATGCCCCCATCGATAATACAATTTCGCAAGGTTATTCACAATTTGATTAAACCCACAACTTACGAAATCAGCAAATTGCATTTCCACCATCGTCCGGTATCCGAGGAGAGACAAACCTATTCCAGCCCCGATTACGGCACTTTCACAGAGTGGTGTGTTACGTACACGCTCTCTGCCAAATTGATCGACAAATCCTTCCGTCACCTTAAAGACTCCACCGTATTCGGCAATATCCTGTCCCATTAAAATCAGCTTGGGGTCCTTGTCCATGGCTTGCCAGAGCCCTTCACGTATACTATCAACATATCTTAGTTTACGGTCAACCTGTGAGGTCTCCTCTTTCTCATTGAAAGCAGGAGTCTCTGGTGCATAGACATCAGCCTCTTCGATTGCGACTGTTGACGACACATCCGGTTCGTTAAAGGCTTCTTCTACGGAAGTCTCGACATGATGATTAAGACTCGCCCTGGTCTGTTCAATATACGGAAGATCGATAACCTCTTTTTCGAGCAGAAAATCTTGAAACCCAGCCAGTGGATCTCTAGCAGACCATTCATCAATGAGCGTTGACGGCACATATTTAGTACCGGAAGCCTCTTCGTGCCCCCGCACACGAAATGTTCTGCATTCTACCAAAACCGGATGCGGATCCTTTCTGATCTTCTTACATATTTTCGTAATCGTATGATATACCTCAAGAACATCGTTCCCATCGATTTCATACGATTTCATGCCATACCCCTTACCTTTATCGGCAATTGATTTGCAAACAAATTGTTCACTGGTGGGCGTACTCAAAGCATATTGATTGTTTTCAACCACAAAAATCACTGGTAATTTCCACACAGCAGCCAGATTAAGGGCTTCGTGAAATTCCCCTTCACTGGTACCTCCCTCTCCTGTAAAGGCTACAGCAATTTGCTTTTTCCCATCAAGTTTATATCCCAGGGCTGCACCGGCTGCCAATGATAACTGCGGGCCGAGATGGGAGATCATACCCACAATGTTATGCTCAAGACTTCCAAAATGAAAGGATCGATCTCTGCCCTTGGTAAAGCCATTTCTCTTCCCCTGCCATTGCGCGATGAGCCTGGTGAGAGAGACCAACCTGGCGGTAAATACACCGAGATTACGATGAAGTGTAAAAATCAGGTCTTCAGGTTCTAGTGCCATGGTCACTCCTACCGAAATCGCCTCCTGACCAATACCTGAAAACCATTTGCTGATCTTTCCCTGACGTAAGAGCTTCAGCATTTTTTCCTCAATGAGTCGTGGATAGAGCATTCCACTATATAAGGCTTGCAGTAATTCAGGGGTAGTCTTCTTCTTCAGTTTAAACCGGAAGGGTGAGATTTTATCGTTCATAGACTAGGCCAAAGCTTCACTGTAGCAAGATAGTGGTTTTCGCAGCAAGACTCTAACTAAATACCTCGGCAAGGATCCGGTGTGTCTTGATTTCTGGAAGCCGATCCAAATGATATCGAAAGAAACTTATTATCTGATCCAATACCTCATGCCTTATATCTCTAGGTACTTTTAGCAAATGCCCTTCCTCTTTCGGACAGGTGAGGTAGTCTGAAATAACTTTACTTAGAGAATGATCCAATGTGTACAGGGGATGAGCCACATTGACGAAATTACCACTCACCAGGTGGAAAAAAGGATTTGTTTCTGACCATTCACCACTTGGCCGAAACCCCAGATAAGCACTCAATTCAAAAAGAAAAGAAATGTGAAAATTCATAATAGGGTCCATCGACTGGTCGAGATAGAGATAAGCATCCTGCAAAAAGGAAAACAGCAGTGGATTCGGTTCATTTTCATTGATGGATTTCTGAACCACTTCAGTCATAAATAATCCAACGCTTCGCTTATGAAGATTGAATGGTATATGTTGATAGTAGTGGATCATCTGGACTTCCTTGACCCGGCTAAGTGATCTTGGATCCTTCATATAGACGATCATTTCCAACCAGTTCATCAATTGGAAAAGTGAAGAAGGCAACTTGCTTTTTGGTCGTCGGGCTCCATTTACAATAAAGCTCGCCAGGCCGTATTGCCTTGTGTACATATCGAATATGAGGCTGGTCTCCCCATATTTGACTGATCGAATCACCAATCCCTGAATCTTGGTTAGCATCTATTCAAAATCAATCCAGTCATCAAGAGAATTCTGTTTATACTTATCGCGTGTCGCTACCCTTTGTTTTTGTCGTTGGATAATCAACCTCGCAAGACTTCTAGCCGGATTCTCAGGATTGTCAGGTGCCAGGGCATTTCGCAGCTTAGCTTCACTTACATCCAGTCTGTACATCATACTCATAAGGGTCTCAAATTGGTCTGCCATCAAAGCCTCAATCCTTTCCGTCATAAAATCAAGCAATCGATCCTGATTTGGATCTTCAACGGAGGAATCCGGAATCTGGTTCTGCATCAGATCATAGAGGTCTTCGTCTAAACTACTCATAAGGCGGCCTCCTTACCGATCATAGCTAGTATCTCTTCCATATTTTTTCGATCATTCGACAACCTGGGTACCTTTACCTGAGCACCCATCTTCCCTCTATTTCTCAACCAGTTTTCAAATGTCTGGCCTGGAACGGTAGTGATCTGCAACCTTTCGAGTGCCATATCCTGAAATCTCTTTGCCTCATAATCAGAATTAATGCTTTGGAGATTCTCATCAAGCAGGTCTGCAAAATCTTCCAAATCAGGTGCAGGGCCATCAAATTCAATAAGCCATTGATGACTTCCCTTTTTATTTGTATTAAGGTATACCGGGGCCACCATATACTCCCTTATCCGAACATTCAGAGACTGACATGTTTGGCTGATCGCTTCATCCGTATTAGCAACCATGACTTCTTCTCCAAAAGCATTGATAAAGTGTTTGGTCCTCCCTGTGATCACAATTTTATATGGATCGGTTGAGGTAAACATTACCGTATCGCCCGGCATGTAGCGCCAAAGTCCGGTATTGGTTGTAATCACGATAGCATAGTTGATGCCGGTCTCCACTCCTTCCAGCGGTACGGCTGTTGAATGGTCCTCATCCAGTTTTTCGAGTGGAATGAATTCATAGAAAACACCATTGTCCAGAAAGAGTAATAAATCAGGTGTTGTATAGTCATTCTGACAGGCGAAATATCCTTCGGAAGCATTGTAAGTTTCTTGGTAAATGAAGTCACTTCTGGGGATCAGCGCTTCAAACTGACTGCGGTACGGCTTGAAATTGACACCTCCATGTAAATAGACTTGCAGATTGGGCCAAACTTCAAGCAGGTTGGATTTGCCTGTGATTTCCAGGATTCGCTTGAAAAGTACAATATTCCAGGTGGGTACTCCACCAATCGAACCAATGTCACGATCCCGGCTAGCCAGCTGGGCCGCTCTCTCAATTTTCTCGTCCCACTTCTTAATAAATGCAGTCTCGAAATCAGGAGAGTAGAAAGGACGGCCAACCAGAGGCATCTCATGGATCAGAATGGCAGAAATATCTCCGAACCTGGTTTCCGGATTTGGTTCAAAATCATATAAAGTTCCTCCGAGCACCAGATTATTGTATTCAAAAATCTTTGCATCCGGGTAGTTGTTGTAGAGGATGGCCAGCGAATCCCAAAATCCTTTCACGTGGCAATGTTTGAGATTCTGTCGACTCACCGGAATAAATTTGCTTTTATCGTGGGTGGTACCGGAAGACTTTGCATACCAATAGACCACTCCGGGCCAAAGCACATCAGGTAATCCATGCATCATTCTATTGATGTCATGTTTGACGTCTTCATAGGTATTGACCGGCAACCGGTCTTTAAAATCCTGATAATGTCGAATTTCATCAAATTGATACTGGGTTCCCACTTCAGTTTCGGAGGCAGAAAACAGCAGGTTTTCCAGGATGTCCGACTGACTGACATGAGGATGCAGAAAACTGTATTCCAGTTTTTTATACCTGGTTTTCAGGTACAGCTTGATGGTACTATTTACGATACCCCGCATTACTGGATAAAATTACGCCGCATAGACTTGAAAAGATAGTAAAAAACTTTATCAACCATTGTTCTGATTATAGGCATAGGGCAGGCTGGTTTTCGCATCCGGCCAGAAATCTCTGGTAAAATACACCAAACCCGGGATCAGTAAAATCGAAGATAGATATAAAGGCCATAGTGACTGAACCTGATCAACGGTCCATGTTCCGTCATGGTACTGTAAAACGTTGAGCAGGACAATGCATCCGTTATTTGCCACGTGCAAAATTACCGGCACCCATAGGTTCCGGGTCTTAAGAAATACCAAGCCCATAAAAATGCCAAATAGGGTGGCGCTTAACAAAAATTCGAAATGCAGAATTCCAAACAGAATAGAAGACAAGATCAATGCCTGAGGAGCCGAAGTTTTCCGCATGAATCTTTGCAGGATGAGGCCCCGGAATACGAATTCTTCCATCAGTGGTGCGATCAAAACCACCAGGATAATGTTGATCATATTTATAACAACATTTTGGTCTCTGAGTAGAACAGGGCCCTCCATCCAGGCTGACGAGGACTCCGGGACCAACCAATTGATTAACAACAACTGGAGGCCTTCCACACCGGTCGTAAACAGAAAGATGACTATCCAGAACAACATTAATTTCTTCCAGGTCTTCTCGCCTGGACCTGTGTTAAAAAAGTAAAGGAGGTTTAGCTTCCCAAAGAAATGGCTAAGCAAAAACCAGATTAGGGGTAAAAAAGCCAGTAATTGGATGAGCAGATCTCCCGAAACAGGATTTAAAGCACGATCCGCTGCCGTCATTTTTATCAGCCCAAGAAACACCACCACACCAACGACCATCCAGAGGAAAAAATAACGCAAGACCGGTTTGGAGAACGGGGCCACTTCGATCGGTTACGTTTTCTTTTTTCGGGAAGAATTTTTCCGGGCAGATCCATTGGTGGGATAGAGTGCCAGCTCTTTCTCCAAATATTGACCGGTTAGACTATTTTTGTCCTTCGCAATTTCTTCCGGAGTTCCAGTAGCCACGATACTCCCGCCCCGACGACCTCCCTCCGGACCAATGTCAATGATGTAATCGGCGACTTTGATTACATCCATATTGTGTTCTATGATGACGACAGTATTCCCTTTTTCCACTAGTTTGTTCAAAACGATCAGCAACTGCCGGATATCATCAAAATGTAAACCGGTCGTTGGTTCGTCCAGGATATAGAGGGTAGAGCCGGTGTCTTTCTTTGCCAATTCTTCTGCAAGTTTAACCCTCTGGGCTTCTCCTCCACTCAGTGTCGTTGCTTGCTGACCTAAAGTGATATAACCCAGACCTACCTCCAATATTGTTTTCAGTTTTCGATATATCTTGGGAATATTTTTGAAGAATTCAGTCGCTTCCCGAACACTCATCTCCAGCACTTCGCTGATCGATTTACCCTTATAAAGGATCTCCAGTGTCTCCCGATTATAACGTTTTCCCATACAGGTTTCACAGTCCACCAAAACGTCCGGCAGGAAATTCATTTCGACTACTTTCATTCCTGCTCCCTGGCAAGTCTCACAGCGACCGCCCTTCACATTGAATGAAAAGCGGCCTGGCTTATATCCTCTGATTTTGGCTTCAGGCACATCGGTAAATAGCTTCCGAATATCCGTAAAAACATCTGTGTACGTTGCAGGATTAGACCTGGGTGTGCGGCCGATCGGTGACTGGTCAATTTCAATCACCTTGTCTACATTTTCCAAACCTTCTATAGTACCATAAGGCAACGGAACCTGACGGCTACGATAAAAATGCTTTCTCAAGATCGGATAGAGCGTTTCATTGATGAGAGAAGACTTCCCACTTCCTGAGACTCCGGTTACACAAGTGAAGGTACCCAGTGGTATTTTGACCGTTACATTTTTCAGATTATGGCCGCTGGCTCCGGTCAGTGATATGAACTTACCGTTACCCTTACTACGTTTGGACGGCAATGGAATCAACACCCGGTTGCTGAGATAGTCTGAAGTCAGTGATCCGGACTTGATAAATTCTCCGGGCACACCCTCAGCCACCAGGGCTCCTCCCTGTTCACCTGCACCGGGGCCAAGATCTATCAGATAATCGGAAGCAAGCATTATGTCTTTATCGTGTTCTACGACCACCACTGTGTTTCCGATATTGGTTAATTCTCTGAGGGAATCGATGAGGCGGTGATTATCCCTCTGATGCAGGCCTATGCTGGGCTCATCCAGGATGTACGTAATTCCTGTTAATTGGGAACCGATCTGATTTGCCAGTCGAGTCCGTTGTGATTCACCCCCGGAAAGGCTCTTTGCCGGTCGATCAAGACTAAGGTAATCCAGTCCGACATGCAGGAGAAATCTGAGACGAAGACGGATTTCCTTGAGGATATCCTTACCGATGATCTTTTGTTTCTTATCCAGTTTGGCATCAATGGAAGTGAAATAATCGGAAAGCTGTTGCAAGTCCATTGCTGCCAGCTCTGCAATATTCTTTCCACCCAACTTGAAATGAAGTGATTCTTTTCTCAACCGTTGTCCCCCGCATTCATCACAAGTTGTGACTTGCATGAATGTTTCTGCCCACTGTCTGATCCTCTCTGAAGAGGTGTCCTTATACCAGCGGTCCAGCATCGTATACAACCCTTCTTTCGGAAGATTGAAGGTATAATCATGTTTCGAATAGGGTAAGCGAATATCGAATGTATCATCGCCCCCATTCAGGATGGTGTGGAGGGCTTCCGGGGGTAGATCCCGGATAGGGGTGGCGAAGGTAAATCCATATCTCTTGGCGATCGTCCTAAGTTGTTTGAACGTAAAGTTATCCCTTACTTCGCCAAATGGGACTATCCCACCCTGATTGATGGTTTTTGAATCATCCGGAATTACCAGCTCGGGATCCACCTTTGTGACTACTCCCAGTCCATCACAGACGGGGCAGGCGCCATAGGGTGAATTGAAAGAAAAAGCATTCGGTGATGGTTCTTCATAGGAGATGCCTGATTCCGCATCCATCAATTGCTTGCTATAGGGTCTGATTTCATCATTGTCATGATCCAGGATCATGATAAAACCGTCTCCCAGTTTCAAAGCAGCATATAACGAGGCGGATAGCCGGTCTCTTTTGGATGCTTCCACCCGGATGCGATCAACAACAATTTCAATATCATGGGTTTTAAACCGCTCTACCTGAAGGCCCTAGGTGAAGTCCAGGAGCTTGCCATCTACCCGGACTTTTGCATATCCCAGTTTGCGTATTTGGTCAAACAGTTCCCGGTAATGTCCTTTTCTCGCCCTGACCACCGGAGCAAGTATGACAATACGGCGCCCGGCAAAGTGATTCAGCACGTGACGAACAATCTCCTCTTCCGAGAATTTGATCATTCGTTTACCGCTGACATAGGAGTATGCCTCACCGACTCTGGCGAAAAGGAGTCTCAAAAAATCATAGATCTCGGTTATAGTTCCGACCGTAGAACGAGGGTTCCATCCGGTCGTTTTCTGTTCTATACTGATGACCGGACTGAGCCCATGAATTTCTTCAACATCCGGCCGGTCCATCTTTCCAATAAATTGACGGGCGTAGGCACCAAAGGTCTCCATATAACGTCTTTGACCTTCCGCATAGATAGTGTCGAAAGCCAAGCTCGATTTACCACTCCCGCTGATCCCCGTAATAACTACCAATTGATTCTTGGGAATATTAACCGATATGTTTTTAAGATTGTGCTCCCGGGCACCGATTACTTCTATAACCTCGTCTTTAATCATTTTGGGTTATGGAATTTTGTTAGAATCCAACTCCATTTATCTGCATTGCTATGAACTTGAAGCCGGCAAAGATAGCAACCGATTTTGAGCATTTAAGTTCACACGTGCGATAAGTTTGGGGAGGTGCTCTAGCGTTTTAGAAAATAGGGGTAAGGTCAGTCAACAATCATTGAAGCGTGATCCAGTTTTTGTTGAACAATATTGGAAGGCAAATTTCTAAACTCATACTGCTGATTTCTCAATTTTGGTTCAAATCCTGCCTCTGCAATAGCTTTTTGGATGCCATCAGCGGTGAAACGAAAGGCAGCACCTGCGGCAGATACGACATTTTCTTCGATCATGATACTGCCGAAATCATTTGCCCCGGCGTGGAGACAAGTTTGGGCTACCTGTTTACCAACCGTCAGCCAGGACGCCTGAATATTGCTAATGTTAGGCAACATAATTCGACTCATGGCTATAATGCGAATATATTCATCCCCTGTGCAGGTATTCCGGGCACGTTTAAGTTTTTTCAATATCGTCCCTTCATCTTGAAACGGCCAGGGAATAAAAGCGATAAACCCTTTGGCATCGCCTGGTTTCTCTGCCTGTACCGATCGAATATCGACGAGGTGTTGCATCCTTTCTTCATTGGTCTCAATATGACCGAACATCATCGTGGCCGAAGTGGTCAACCTTAGCTGATGTGCCACGCGCATGATTTCCAACCATTCATCGCTCCCACATTTTCCTTTGGAAATAAGGCGTCGTACCCGGTCGTTTAGTATTTCTGCCCCCGCCCCTGGTAGACTATCCAGACCGGCATCGATTAGTGCCGTAAGTACTTCCCGGTGGGTCGATTGTTCCAACTTCGTTATGTGGGCAATTTCGGGAGGTCCAAGGGCATGTAACTTTAGATTCGGGTAAAGCGATTTTAATTCCCGGAACAAGTCACAATAGTAGGCCAATCCCAGATCAGGATGGTGGCCTCCCTGCAGGAGAAGCTGTTCACCTCCAAACGCAAAAGTCTCTTCTATCTTTCGTTTATATTCATCGATACTGGTAATGTAAGATTCGGTATGACCGGGACGTCGATAGAAATTACAGAATTTGCAGTTAGCTATACAAACATTGGTTGTATTTGAATTTCTGTCGATAATCCAGGTGACTACCTGTCCGGGTACATGTGCCTGACGTAGCTGGTTGGCTACAAACATGAGCTCTGCGGTAGGAGCATTCTCAAACAAATGTACACCCTCTTCTGCGGTCAGAAACTCGCGCTTTATTGCTTTTTCCAGCAGGGCTGATATCTTCATCATTTAGTAACAATACTTAAGAGCTCAACAAAGATAAGAAAGCTTGGTTCTCGATCATTTTCAAGACAGTGAAACCTTTTGCCCGGCTTTGGCATTCACTATCAGGGAGTTGAGACAGGAATGGAGTTCAGTATTTCTGGCGTGAGTGGAAAATTATTCTTATCTTTGCCACGATTTTTGAAAGACAAAACGAGAGGGAACAGAATCTGTTCCCTCTTTTTATTACCTACCTCATTGATTTACCATATGGAAACTAACGAGATTTCCACCTGGGTGGAGCAATTTATGGAGAACATTGACGGCGATTATTATCTGGTTGATGTTTTATGGAATAGAAAATCTCTCAAATTGGAGGTTTTTATTGATACTGATGAGGGTGTGACATTGGGAGAATGTCAGCAGATAAGCAGACTGATACAGTCCGATCTGGACCTGAGTGGACTTGCGCCGGAAAATTATATGTTGGACGTATCTTCTCCTGGTTTGGAAAGACCTTTAAAACTGCGCCGGCAATATGTTAAGAATGTCGGTAAAGTGCTACTAGTTGAATTGAAAGGGGGTGCCAAAGAAATAGGAAGATTAGAAAGAGTAGAGGAAGATGGATTGGTAATAAGTCCGGAAAAAAAAGGTGTTAAAGGCAGAAAAACCACCTATGGAATCGAGAAAATGATACTATGGAGCGAAATAGAAAAAACTTTTGTACAAATAAGATTTTAAACTGAAAATGCGATGATGAATCTTGTTGATACTTTTTCCGAATTCAAAACGGGAAAGAATATAGATCGTCCGACGATGGTTCGGGTATTAGAGGATGTATTCAGAACATTAATCCGGAAGAAATATGGTAGTGATGAAAATTTTGATGTTATTGTCAACACTACAAAAGGAGACCTTGAGCTATGGCGAGTCCGGGCTATTGTCCCTGACGGTGAGGTGACTGATGAAAGCAGTCAGATTTCGATTTCGGAAGCTCAATCAATTGACGAGGATTATGAGATCGGAGAGGAGTGCTACGAACAACTTTTTCTGGAAGATTTTGGAAGGAGAGCGATCATGGCGGCACGCCAGACTCTCATCTCCAGAATCATGGAATTGGAAAAAGATGAAGTCTTCAAACGGTACAGCGAACGAGTTGGTGATGTCGTGATCGGAGAGGTTCATCAAATTCTAAAAAGAGAAATTCTCGTACTGGACGATGCAACCGGTAGCGAACTGGTCTTACCCCGGACAGAAATGATTCGAGGTGACTATTTCCGAAAAGGCGATATGGTTAAAGCCGTGATTAAAAAAGTGGAGATGAAAAATAATGCTCCCGTTGTAATCATTTCGCGGACTGAAAATGTCTTCCTTGAAAAATTGATGGAGCAGGAAGTGCCGGAAATTGAAGACGGTTTGATTACGATAAAGAGAATTGTGCGAATACCGGGTGAAAGAGCCAAGGTGGCGGTTGAATCTTACGATGACCGGATAGATCCAGTAGGCGCATGTGTGGGGATGAAAGGTTCACGTATTCACGGTATTGTTCGTGAGCTTCGAAATGAAAACATCGATATAGTGAACTATACCAACAATATCGTACTATATATACAGAGAGCACTCACACCGGCAAAGGTGACTAATATCGAGTTAGACCTCGATACCCGAAGAGCCTCAGTATATCTGAAACCGGATCAGGTTTCTCTGGCCATAGGAAAAGGTGGATCCAATATTAAACTGGCCAGTCGTCTGACAGAATTCGAAATTGACGTGTACCGTGATTCGGATGAGATCGAGGTTGATGATGTTGAACTGGATGAATTTGCAGACGAGATAGAACCATGGATCATCGATGAACTTAAGAATATTGGTTGTGATACCGCTCGATCTGTGCTAAAACTCAGTAGAGACGAATTGGTACGAAGATCAGACTTGGAAGAAGAAACCATATCTGAAGTATTAAACATTTTAGCTTCTGAGTTTGAAGATGAGTAAGCATAGCGAGGAATAACTAACTTTGTAAAGGAATTTTATTTGCGGATGGCAAGACGTTTAGTCAAAATAGCTAAAGAATTAAATGTAGGTACCGGATCTCTGGTAGATCACCTTCTGAAGAATGGTTTTGAAATTGAAAACAAACCAACTGCTCAGGTATCAGATGAGATGTATGAAGTACTTGTGCGAGAGTTTCAGAATTCGATGGCTGTCAAGGAACAGGCAGATCAATTGATTATTGGTACCCGGCCTTCAGTCAAAGAGGAGAAGACTGAGACTTCCAAAGGAGTATCCGGGACGAAGACCCCTCTACCTCCCCTCGTCACCAAGAAAAAAGAGGCAGAAGCCGCAGCCGAAGCTGAGACTCCTCCCCCGGCGGAAAAAGTAGAGGAACCTAAAACCGTGGATCTGCGGGAGGAATCGAAGCCTCAGATCAAGGTGGTGGGTAAGATTGACCTGGAAAAGAAGAAAGAGGCGCCTGTCAAGAAAGAGGTAGAGGAAGAGAAGAAGGAGACTGCAGAGGTCAAGGAAGAAGCGGCGAAGGAAGAAAGCGTACCACAAAAGGCGGAACAGAAAGCAGAAGAAAGTAAGGAGGAGGAAAATGAAATGATCCGGGCAGAAGCTCCGCAACTTAAAGGATTAAAGATCCTGGGTAAAATAGATACCCAGAAGTTTGATAAGCCTAAGAAAAAGAAGGAAACACCAGCGGCCAAGAGTACGTCGGATGATCAGGAAAAGAAATCCCGCTCCCGAGATGATGATCATAAAAAACGTCGTCGTCGTCGTACCAAGGTCAAAACCTCACGGGTCGGATCCGATCAGAGAGATCGCCGGGGGAAAAAGACCGAAGAAGTTAAAGAAGTTTCGCAGAAAGAGATTGATGAGAAAATCAAGGCTACAATGGCACGGCTTTCCGGAGGGCGTCAACGGAAGCGACAGAAAATCCGGAGGGATAAGAGAGACACCATGCGTGAGAAGCAGGAGCTCGAAATGCAGGAAAAGGAAACAAAAGCCATTCAACTTACGGAATTTGTTACTGCTCAAGAGCTTGCCAATCTCATGAATGTTTCGGTGACGGACGTGATCACCACCTGTCTCAATTTGGGTGTAGTCGTCTCCATCAATCAGCGTCTCGATGCAGAGATCATAGAACTGCTGGCCGAAGAATATGGTCACGAAGTAGAATTTATTAGTGCGGAAGATGAGACAGAAGAAGAGGAAGAAATTATCGATGATCCTGAAGATCTAAAGCCCAGAGCTCCGATCGTGACAGTAATGGGACACGTAGACCATGGTAAAACTTCATTGCTTGACTACATCCGGATGACAAATGTTGCCGGAGGTGAGGCAGGTGGAATCACCCAGCACATCGGTGCCTATGAAGTGAATGTCGGTGAAGAAGATCGAAAGATTACTTTCCTGGACACACCTGGTCACGAAGCATTTACCGCCATGCGAGCCCGAGGTGCTAAAGCCACCGACATCGCCGTCATTATCATCGCGGCAGATGACAATATAATGCCTCAAACCAAGGAAGCGATCAGTCATGCCCAGGCGGCGGGCGTACCTATGGTCTTTGCAATTAACAAAGTAGACAAAGATGGTGCCGATCCTGAAAGGATAAAACAACAACTGGCCTCTATGAATCTGTTGGTTGAATCCTGGGGTGGTAAATATCAATCGCAGGATATATCAGCCAAAACCGGTCTGAATATCGACCTCTTACTGGAGAAAATCATTTTGGAAGCAGATCTACTTGAGCTGCAAGCCAATCCTGATCGTGCTGCGCTTGGTAGTGTGATCGAAGCCTCTCTGGATAAGGGCCGCGGTTATGTATGTAAGTTATTGGTAACCAATGGCACCCTATCTATCGGTGATTCAATCGTAGCTGGTGAGCACTCTGGAAGGGTGAAGGCCATGTACAATGAACGCGGAAAGAAAGTAAAGGTAGCCGGACCTTCCACTCCGGTTTTGATTCTTGGTTTGAGTGGTGCTCCCCAGGCCGGAGAGAAATTCAAGGTGACAGATACGGAACAGGAGGCACGTCAGATTGCCGCTAAGCGGGCTCAGATTACCCGCGAACAAACTACCCGTGCCAGTAAACGAATCAGTCTTGATGAAATTGGTCGGCGACTCGCACTGGGTACATTCAAGGAACTGAATCTTATTGTTAAAGGAGATGTGGACGGTAGTATCGAAGCCTTGTCCGATGCGTTGCTGAAGCTTTCGCAGAAGACAGTTCAGGTTAATATCATCCATAAAGCTGTTGGTCAAATTATCGAGTCAGATGTACTTCTGGCATCCGCTTCCGATGCGATCATCATAGGTTTTCAGGTGCGTCCATCCATGTCTGCCCGAAAATTGGCGGAGCAGGAAGGAGTACAAATCAAGCTCTATTCAATTATCTATGAAGCAATCGAGGAGATCACCGCAGCTATCGAAGGACTGCTCGAACCGACCAAAGAAGAGAAGATTATCGGGCAGATGGTGGTTAAAGAGACATTTAAGATCAGTAAGGTGGGTACCATCGCCGGATGTTTCGTGGAAGATGGTAAGTTTAACCGTGATACCCATGTCAGGGTTATTCGTGATGGTATTGTGATCTATCCGACTAAAGAAGGGGTGACCGGAGAAATCAGCTCACTGAAGCGGTTTAAAGATGATGTTAAAGAAGTTCGGAGTGGTTTAGAGTGTGGTATTACGATTAAGAATTTCAATGACATAAAGGTTGGTGACGTGATCGAAGGATATACGATCATTGAAATCAAGCAAGTCCTAAAAACCTAGCCCCACTCCTTTCGTCCCGGTGCTTTAAAATCATTCGATTAATTTCGTTTGCAAAACTTGATATGAATCAGGAGCAGGTCAAAGATTTGCTTGATCAGTACGTCGATCAAATCAACCGGCCGTCTTTTATTGACCAGGACCCAATTTCTATCCCTCATAGCTTCACTCACCGGCAGGATATTGAGATAGCCGGCTTCTTTGCTGCGACCTTTAGTTGGGGACAACGAAAGACGATAATCAATAAATGTAAGAGACTCCTGTCCCTAATGGATAATCGCCCTTATGATTTTATTCTTTCGCACAAACCGAAAGATAGACAGCGTTTCGAACAGTTCGCTCATCGAACATTTCAATACACGGATACTATTTACTTTCTCACTTTTTTACAGAATCATTACCGCCAGCACGATAGTCTTGAGTGTCTATTTGTGGACTCTTCCGAAAGTGCCCTGGACCTTGCCTCTTTTCACGACCGGTTTTTTGACTTCCCCGATGCCCCTCTGCGTACTCGGAAACACATCCCAACTCCACTACGGAAATCGACTTGTAAACGGATCAACATGTTCCTTCGATGGATGGTCAGGACGGACAACCGGGGTGTGGATTTTGGATTATGGAAACGTTTGAAGCCCAGCCAGTTGTTGATACCCCTGGATGTCCACGTAGACCGGGTGGCTCGTAAATTAAACCTATTGAAAAGAAAGCAGACCGACTGGCAGGCCACGCTCGAACTTACCGAACAATTACGAAGATTCAATCCAGATGATCCGGTCATGTATGATTTTGCGCTCTTTGGTATCGGGGTTCTTGACAAAGAAATTATCTTTCCCTAAACGGCTGGTCAACTTACACAGATACAATTTGTTAGTTTTACAGGCCATAAAATTAAGCAGTACGAATGACAGGAAAAGCCGCATTACTAATATTAGATGGTTGGGGATTGGGTCAGGAAGCTTCGGCAGATGCCATCTTACAGGCAAATACTCCTTTCGTTGACCAGTTGATCAAGGAATATCCAAATTCTACCCTGGTAACACATGGAATGGATGTCGGACTGCCGGAAGGGCAGATGGGAAACTCAGAAGTGGGTCATTTAAACATAGGCGCCGGTAGAATCGTATACCAACAATTTGCCCGGATTAACAAAGCCATAGAAGATGGGGAACTTGCTAAAAATGAAGTGCTGGTCACTGAAGCAAAAAAGGCAGTTGATAGTGGGAAGACCATACATCTATTTGGCCTTTTATCCGACGGTGGGGTACATTCTCACATCAATCATTTAAAAGCGTTGATCCTCATCCTGGAGGACCTTGGTGCCAAGGATATTTTTGTACATGCTTTCATGGATGGACGGGATACGGCGCCGACCGGAGGTAAAGGATATATGGAAGATCTTGAGCGATTTCTCGTGGACAGGCCAACCAAAGTCGCTTCTGTTATTGGCCGCTATTATGCGATGGACCGGGATAAACGATGGGAAAGGATTAAAAAGGCCTATGACTTGTTGGTGCACGGTGAGGGTAACCACAGTAAAGATTTGGTGAAATCAATAGCCCAGAGTTACAAGGATGAGGTTACAGATGAATTTATTTTGCCTATTGTCCGGGTCAACAAACAGGATCAGGCTATCGCAAAAATGGAGGATGGTGATCTTCTAATTTGTTTCAATTTTCGTACTGACCGTCCTCGGGAGATCAGCACCGTATTGACCCAGGAAGACATGCCCGAATACGACATGAAAAAATTAGCGGTGGATTACGTCACGATGACTCGCTATGATGAAACATTCACTGGCATAAAAGTACTATTCGAAAACGACGAACTGGTGAACACCATGGGGGAAGTCGTGGCTAATGCGGGGAAGTCTCAGGTTCGTATTGCTGAGACGGAGAAATATCCGCATGTAACTTTTTTCTTTTCCGGAGGACGTGAAATACCGTTTGAAGGTGAGGAAAGAATTCTGGTAGCTTCACCAAAGGTCGCCACTTATGATATGCAACCGGAAATGAGTGCCTATGAAGTGACGGATAAAGTAATAAAACACGTACGGGATAAGGTACCCGACTTTATCTGCCTCAATTTTGCCAATGCCGATATGGTGGGACACACCGGCGACTTTAAAGCAGCTATGAATGCAGCCGAAGCCGTTGATTCATGTATGTCCAGGTTAGTGCCGGTTTTGCTTGAACATGATTATAAGATCATCGTTATTGCCGATCATGGAAATGCTGACTTCATGATTAACCCGGATGGATCTCCCAATACGGCGCATACCAAGAATCCGGTTCCATGTATTCTGGTGAGCAATGATTACAGGAATGTAAGACTGAAGAACGGAAAACTGGCAGACATTGCCCCCACTCTCTTATCGTTGATGCAAATTCAATTGCCAAAGCAGATGACGGGAGATAATCTGATCGAGAGTTGATCGAAATGATTAGATCGAAATTCTGCTTGCTGGCATTTCTGGGAATCACTGCGTGTGGGCTGAATACTGAAAACCAGTCGAATTACCAGAACGCCCCTTTTTTCGATCTTGCGGGTTACATTAGCACCTACGTAAAAGACAGTACAAGCCACAAGGTTTCCAAGACTATACAGGTTGATACCTCCGTCGAATCAAAAATCCTTGACAATTACCCCATCTGGAAAGACATTAAGGACTTTGATGCCTACGATATCAATCGTCCGGCACTTTATGATAAATACTCAATTGATACTACTTTTTCACCTTCTGCTTACTCGATTATCTACTTACCAAAAGAAGGCACGAAAGACCTCAAGGTCACCCGTCTTCAGATTAAAGTGGAGAACGGAGAGGTTACTTCTATTCAAATAAAGACGTCAAACAATAGTTTTCTGGATAAGGTAAAAATGGAAATCAATTGGACTCCCAGGAGAGGCTATATTCTTGAGCGGGCAAGTGATAAGATTTTCAGGGATGAAACTGAACTACAGACGATTGAAGTTTCCATTATATCATAAGCTTTTTCCCCATTTGTTTGATTCTCCTGACATCATCCCTAATTCAGTCATTTCCTCTATTCCTATTCCTGTGGCTTTGCTCATTCCATAAAAGAATTTATATCTTCTATCCACTATTGGTGAGGATCTGTCCATTCCTTTTGGGGTGAATATCACAAAATAATCAGTGACCGAATTACTTCCATATGGACATCTTTTATTTTGTAAATACGAATTTTAGCGATCTTTTATACGCACATTACTGCTTTCCACATTATTTTATTCTTTACATGCCGATATCGCATTCTGTTGATATTCAGCAGATTAAGGGTAACCCATTCACAAAACACCCTAAAAGCACATTTTACTCTTTTCACAAACAGATCTATCTTTATAATCGTAAAGATTTTAGAAAAGTACAAACAGTCCATTTATTTGTCAAAAGTTTCAAATAGTGGTAACCTGTTTAAATTTCCTTCCCTTAAAAAATGGCAGTAGAGAGCCGGTGTCCCTTCCTTTGACGCCGGCCATTTTTTTTTCTGCTTATTAGTTGAACCCTACTAAAAATCTTCATTAAATACTTTTACAAAGTCAAGTCGAAACTCCATCTTAATGGTGCAGTCCATGCTCTGATGGTTTTCATCAGAATCTTGAGCTTGACCCAGATCTAAGGTCGCAAATTCCAATTGGCCCGGGGTAACCCAAAAATATATCGCCTCTTTAACTTCGTCGGGTCTTAACTACCTTGCCCTATACTTGCACAAAAGTGTTAAGTCTTCACAAATATTTAACACCAAATCTGCTGGTTCTTAAACTGCATGGTTGAACCGGTCCAAATCAAAACTTTGTATTTAAATCAACTTCCAACTCCAAATTTAAATTTCTCAACCAGCGTCTTCTTAGAGGATTAAGTATTCTCTCACCAAACCTAAATGGGGGTGATTAGAGCCTCAGAAAAAGGTTCAAAATGCATTGAACATCACAACAGCATTATTATACATTACTTTCCTCCCATTTCAATATTATATTCGGTCTTTTATCCCCATTTGCCAATTTTGTACTAAGCAATGGGCCTTATGCAAATAATTAAATACTGAATGTTAAAGTTTATCAATAGACTGATATTCAACCTTTTACGGGTTTTGGCAATGACAAATAGTTTTAAAGAGCCGGTTGCCTGACCATCGAATTGCGAAGTACCTTTACAGCGTAAAATGTTGGATAAACTATAGATAATTAAAGCGTAATTATTTGTAATTAATTAACACTTTAGAAAGAATTAAAATAATTGAACTAAATAATTTTGCCTTATTAATTCACCAAAATCAATTAAACTATGAAAACAAATTTGATTAAAACAATCGCCGCCGCCCTGCTACTGCTTGTAGTAGTTAATGGGTATAGTTCGAATGACGATCCGAAGGTAATTAAGGAACGTCTGGAAAATGTTCGAACTCAAATTACTGACTATATCGATAATCCCAATCTCACCGGAATCGATATAAAGGAAATGGAAGCAACTTTGCATTTTGTAATTAATAAAGAAAGTGAACTGGTCGTGGTTTATGTGGATTCCGAAAATGTATTTGTAGATTCTTTTTTAAAAGAAAGGTTGAACTACAAAAAAATAAAAGACAATTTACTACGCGGTCCATATTCAATGAAAATAACCATTAAAAATGGCAGTTTACTTTAGTTAAGAATTTCCTTCCCTTAAAAATGGCAGTAGAGAGCCGGTGCCGTTCCTTTGGCGCCGGCTATTTTTTTTCGCCCTGTCTAATTTCTGGCTTGGCTTATCTTTTGAAGGATGGATGTCGTTTTTTCCTTCCAATTTGAAATTCTGCTCATTACATCCTCCCTGAAGAAAGTGCTGTTTTATAATCTCCGCAGCTACACCTACAACTGTCGGCAATGGTAAGGCAAAAGGTGCTGATTTAATATTAATTCCGAACATTCAACCTGATTTCCAGCCATTCCTATCCCCATATCCGGTTGAAAAATTATGGCTGAATGCATGAAACCAGATTAGAAGCCCGGTCATTTGAATGCAGTCATTCGCCTTAACCATAAAACCCCGCTCCTATCTGGAAATGACGGTGTCTTACCGCTTTAGAAATTGACGGAAAACGGTCATGGAGTGAAAAGATGTAGAAATCTATGATGATTCCTATCTTTGTACAAATTGATCCTCCTATGTTAATAACCACAACAAATGATTTACCTGGGTATGAAATCATCGAAGTAATTGACATTGCCCGGGGTAGTACAGTGAGAGCACGTCACCTGGGTAGAGACATCGGTGCGGTATTCAAAAGTATGGTCGGGGGTGAGATAAAAGAGTATACCAAATTGATGGCAGATGCCAGGGAACAAGCTATCAATCGAATGATCGCTGATGGTCAGGAATTGGAGGCTGATGCCATAATAAATGTTCGGTTTATGACTTCGATGGTATTGCAGGGATCCTCCGAAATTCTGGCATATGGCACAGCGGTCCGGATACAAAAAAAATAATAGAAAAAGATGTCCACTCCAAAATCAATCGTAAATCGAAAAGCAAAATTCGAATACACCTTTGTTGATACTTATGAAGCGGGTATCGTGCTGGCAGGTCCGGAGGTAAAGTCCCTACGTGAGGGAAATGCGAATTTGGCAGATGCCTATTGTTATTTCAGAAAGGGTGAGTTGTACATCAAAGGACTTTATATTTCTGAATACAAAATGGCACATCATTTCGTACCAGACCCCCGCCAGGAGAGGAAACTCTTATTGAATAAAAGAGAACTTAAAAAACTGGAGCGGAAAGCGAAAGAAAAAGGATTTACGATGATTCCTTACAAGGTGTATTTTAATGAGCGGGGACTGGTAAAAGTGGAGATCGTCCTGGCGCAAGGAAAGAAAATGCATGATAAACGGCAATCAATAAAGGAAAAGGACACCAGGAGAGATCTGGAAAGAATCCGGAAAACCCACTTGTAAGTTACTCTGGATTATACTTTGACATCTGGTCTTCAAACCATCCGGCGAGTGATTTTCGCTGCCGGTCATCTATCCTGGCTTCTGGATGCATCCACAGATAAGACGGTAGAGGCATATGGCCTTCCAGCACTTCTTCATAACATTCTTCCAATTTATGATGCGCGCGTTTATCGGCATAGGTACCCCATTCGGAAAAATTAAGGTGGTGCCTTCCTTCATTGATGTGGTGCTTTATCCAAAATGAGATCGGAGCTATATTTGTATACCAGGGATAGGTCGAATGATGAGAGTGGCAGTCGTAACAAGCTGACTTAATAATATGACCAAGTTCATCCGGTGGCTGTAAAATTGCAATCAGATCCTGAGATGGATCGCTGGTAGGATTGGTCTTGTCAATACGGATCAACTGAATCAGAAGTAAAATGACCAGTAAGCCGGTCAGGATTCTCTTCACCACTTTATTCATTGCCATAGAAATTAAAAACCCGTAAACTACAAAATTGAATCAAAAAGCAGGAAACTCAGCTTTTAAAATTAGCCCTTAAGGCCTTAATCCCCTGAATGCCTTGTACTCTTTCCACCTCGACTTCCTCAATTTCCGATTCAAGCAGACTCTCATCGATGAGGAATTGCAGGTAGTCCAGATATTCCTCCCGGTCTTTATCATTCAGATAGACGATCACCAATTTGTCTTTTTGGGTTAGTCTTTCCTTACGACCGGCTAAGCAGGCTTTATCAATTCTCTTTTTCAAGATCTCATATCGGGCAAAATAACTGGTGTCTACATCAAACCGCTTTTCTTCCATGCGGAAGGTTATATTAAGAGGATGATTAAATACCAACACTAAAAAAGACACCGTCATATCGGTGGGTAATCCAGGTCTCACTTTTTCGAGCTGCCGATATATTTCGACCATACTATACAGCTGCCAAAGTCGAAGATTATACAGTTGATGCAGGTTAAAAGTCTCTTTTTGCAGAAGAGACTGTCCCACATACATAGTGTACTCTATACCATCCGTCTTGTATTTCTCGAAATAATGTGGAATTATTTTTTGATTGTTAAGCTCTTGTTCTTCGAGATGTCTCGATATCGTATTATTTACCTTGTTCAGACTGTACTCATAATTCTTTCGCGCCTCATAAACAATTTCCAGATCAGGATCCATCGCGGAAAAATAACCGTCAATTCTTTCCTTAAGGTCCGGATACTGTATACGGATATCCTTCAAAACAGGATTGATCTCTTCTGCCAATAAATTATTCACTGCAGTTTCCTGATTGATATCAAATTCTTCCGAAAGATTGGCAGAAGCCACAGACACTTCAAATGCCAACTTCTTTAAAAGATGAAATCGCGTCTGTTGATAGGCTTCTTCCAGGATTTCAGAAACCAAATATAAGTTCTTGGAGAGATCTTTCTTCACCGCATCATTGCGAATCGTGGTACTGCTATTTATATCGATCTGCCCATAAATCGGATAGACATTATTAAAATGGACAGGTTCAATCATCCTTATTTCATCATTGTTTGACTCCCGGTTCAAATAATTAAATGCCGTCTCTGAAAATTTCCACAGTACACTTGGATGAATGTTTGTGAATTGCTCCTGAATAATATTCTGGATTCGATTATCCACTGTATTTCTGCTATCTTCCACCGCAACATCATAAAGGGGCAAAATCTCCTTTAATTTTAATCTTTTCACGTAGGTGAAAACATAAGGATCAGGAGCGGCAAGTTCTATGATGCCAATTACCTTCTTGTTGTGATCTCGTAGAGGTACAACCATCAATGATTTATAACCCTTTGCAAGGAAATTTAATTCTATTGAGCTTGGATTATCTAATTGTTCCAAATTAGAAATGATCTGAATTTTATTTTCCTTACAAGCCCGGATATAGATATTATCATTTTTAGCAGAAAAAAGATTTTCCAGATGATTATCTATAATGGGATACTGCATATTGTACCGATGAGACAGTGACTTATCGAAAGGATAGTCGATCGCAAAAATCCCAACTTCAACATCAAACATCGATAAGTAAACACGGGTAAGATTAGCTACCATTCTTGCTGTATCGTAATCCTGAAAGGAATCTGATGTAAGCAATAATTTACGTAACCGGGAAAGAGTCTCCACCTCGGTCACGTCATTCATAAATGCGAGGTAGAATCCCTCAAAATAAAATATATCCGGCGAGAAAGTTTCCAGCCACAAATCTGCATCGTTTAAATTTCGCAGCAGGAAATCTAATTTTTCATTTCCAATTTCAGGTGCAGGTCCATGTGTCTTGACTTCGAGAAAATCCAACATCGATGTGGTTTTAAAAAAACGCTCCATATCTGTGTCTTCATACTGAAGGCTAAACAAGAGCGGCAAAACCTGATCCAACGGAATCTTATAGTATTTTTCGAGAATAATGAGGCAGGCCCGGATACTGTAGGGTATCTTATCTATTTCCGAGAATAATTCGAATTTCAACTCAGCCGTAGCATCGGCAAGTAGATTCTGTAGAGCAGTGGTAATATAAAAGGGTTCCATCATGAATGGACCCGCAGCATACCCATACATATTTTCAGAAAGGGAAACCGGAAAAACACTACTTAACAATAAATGAATTATCGGGTGATGATCCTTGACCAACGATCCAACATCAGTATAGGCCTTTAATATACTAGGATGCTCGTCCGTATAGGATTTAATTTCATTATAAAGTATTTTTAATTGGTCCTCCCTGTCCTTAAAGTCTGACATCCATTTGTTAACCAGAGGTCTCA
Source organism: Saprospiraceae bacterium (assembly GCA_020436835.1). Classification (GTDB taxonomy): domain Bacteria; phylum Bacteroidota; class Bacteroidia; order Chitinophagales; family Saprospiraceae; genus JABDMH01. Next base: position 23,814 of record JAGQWZ010000023.1, read on the forward strand.
TACTGAGACGAGTTTCAAACGGAAACTCATCCAGCCCCATACCTTTACGCGCTTCCCCTAAAATCTCGGCTGCCTTACGCAATGAGGGATTGATGTGTATTACTGATGACATCTGTTAATTCTTATTCGAAAAAGATAAACCGGTGCAAAGTTATGCTTTAAATGCATACAACTCACTCAAAGATTTTTTTGAGCATATCCTGAAAAAAGAAGACTGGTCCTTTGCAGCCTATTTATTATTTGCTCCGTTTCAAAACGGTGAAACCGATAATTAGTTGTACGACCCATATTCAAATTGACGACTGGTCATACCTTGATATGGTCTCTAAAGGCTTCGTGTAGCCCTTCCTCTGAATTTTACGTATTTTCGAATCACGGGAGTGGAGTGAGATTAACCCGGATACCATATTTACTATGCGAGTTTTTTTAGTAATTATCAGCATTATCCTTGTCTTGGTTGGCATTTACCTTCTGCAATCTTATGTGGAGAGAAATGCGCATGAAAACCATGAGAAGCTCCAGAAGGAGGTCATACAAGGAGTCAATTCATACTACATCAATAAACCCGACCTTGCATTTGACCTCTCCCCCAAATTGCAGGAAATTTCCGGCCTGACCTATATGCCTGGGCTTGATCAATTAGTCGCCATCGAAGATGAGAACGGCCTGTTATATTTTCTAAGTAAGGACAATGGTGAGGTTATCAACACGACAAAGTTTGGAAAGGACGATGACTACGAAGGAATTGCCTATGCCGACAGCAATCTGTTTGTGTTATCCAGCAATGGTAATTTATTTGAATACCGCAATAAAGATGATGTCATCAAGTACAAAACCGAGCTTAAAAATTCCTTTGATTTTGAAGGTCTTGTCTTCTTTCCAACCCGCAATGAATTGCTGTTGGCCAGTAAAGAATCGGGGCCGCACACCAAATCTTATATGAGAAAGATTTTCAGCTTTGATCTCCAATCCAGGCAGGTAAGATCCGATCCCATGACTACGCTAGACTGTCGAAAAGTACCTGAACACCTTCCACCGGCAAGAAAGGCTCCCACATTCAGCCCATCGGCTATTGGTATCGACAAAGGAGAAAACCTCTTTATTCTGTCTTCTGTTGCTCGTGCTTTAATTGTTATCGATTCAACCGGCAGCATTACTTCCGGTGCAAAACTTGATCCCTCACTGCATCTCCAACCCGAAGGTATGGTGATAGATGATCAAGGTATTTTGTACATTGCTAATGAAGGCAGAGGTGCTACTCCCCGGCTATTTGTCTTCAAGCCAAAAACGTAATATTAGACCGGAATGTCCATATCAGAACTAACCACCAAAGCAGAACTCTTCGCCCGCAACTTTGCCCAGGAAAATATTGAAAGGTCCTATTTGTTTCATTCCATCGAACATTTCGAAGAGACGGTAGCCGCCGCTATAAATATCGGACAGGATTATCAGTTGAAGGAAAATGACCTTGAAGATCTTGTCATTGCCATGTGGTTTCATGATCTTGGATTTTATGATGGCTGGAAGAACCATGAGGAAAGATCGGCTGCCCTGGCTGAAAAATTCATGCAAGATCATATGATTAGCCCGGATCGAATCGAGAAAGTCAAGGAATACATCCTGGCAACACGGCAATCCGCAGAACCAAAAAACCTAATTGAACAAATCGTCAGGGATGCAGACACTGCACATATCGGCGATAAGAAATACTTTGCCACTTTGGGTCGGCTACGCGGCGAATGGGAGACAAACGGCGATCGAAAATTTACCGAAAAGGAATGGATCAAACTTAATCTGAATTTCCTGGGAAGTCATAAATTTTATACCACTATTGCCAAAAATAAATATGGCGACCGGAAAAGAAAGAACCTGCTCAAGCTACAGAAGCAACTAAAAAATCTCAAGGAATTTGAGCTTAACAAGATCGAGCCTAATGAAGAGGATCCTTTTAATCTGGCATCACGAAAATCAGACCGGGGTGTAGAGACTATGTTCAGGGTAACTCTGCGCAATCACAATAATTTGAGCCGGATTGCAGATAACAAGGCGAATATCATGCTTAGTATCAATGCAATCATGCTCTCCATCATCATTTCCAGTCTTGTCCCTAAAATCTCTGGAAATCAAGAATTGTTAGTGCCCACCATCATCTTAATTTTGGTCTGCTTACTGTCGATTATCCTCGCAACATTGTCAACGAGGCCTAAAATTACTTCAGCCAAATACAGTGATGAAAAGTTTCTTGAAAGAAGGTTTAACATCCTGTTTTTTGGCAATTTTTATCAGATGCCACTGGAAAAATTCGAATGGGGAATCAAAAATCTGATGCATGATGAGGACTTGCTATACAGCTCTCTGAGTAAGGACCTCTACTACCTCGGCTTGGTTCTGGCAAAAAAGTATAAGTACCTAAATATCTGCTATAATACTTTCATGATTGGTCTTTTTATTGCCGCTGCTGCATTTATTATTGCCCTGGCAGTCTAAGGTGCTGGCAGATATGAGGGAACGTCCTAACTCTGCAACAGTTGTATCAATTTTCGAGCCGGGTAGTGTTCTTCCGGATCGGCAATTTCCAGGTAGTATTCTAGAGTCTGAATAGCTTTAGTGCGGTCTTCCAGACACAGATGGGTAAGGGCCAGATTGTATACGATCTCCGGAAAAAATTCCTCCATATACATAGCCACTTCGTAGTGCGTCAGGGCCAACTGGTAATTACCCTGGTCGTAATACATATTCGCGAGATTATAATGTGCCTCTATATGTCTCGGGTCAACGGACAGCGCCTTGGTAAAGCAATCAATCGCTTTAATCGTTTGGCCTCTCTTGGCATAGATGATGCCCAGGTTGCAGTAGGAGTCAGCGACTGAGATTGAGTTTCGGATCGCATCCTGGTAGAGCTTCTCCGCCATTTCATCATTCTTTTCATCCAGCTGCAGGCCTTTTTCGAAGGGATCCAGATGCCGCAATTTCTGAACATCTCTTTCCTGCCGAAACAATTCAAGTTGTCCGGCATCATCTTCAGAAGCGTACTTCCTTACCTTGCGAAACCCTAGTTTTCTTTCCCGGTCCGGTCGATATGGAATCAGTTTGGCCATTGCAGCAAAGTTACTCTTAATTAGGAAAAATCCTAATATGAGCAATTAGGCTGTTTTCTTATCCTCTTCCTCTCCTGACTTTTTACCTGTTGCTTTCTTCATCGGCTTTTTCTCCGATTTAGCCTGATTGATGCTCTCCTGCAGGGCGGTCATGATATCAACAATCGGGGCTTCTTCTTCCGCCATGGTCACGATTTCCTTGCCTTCCACTTTAGCTTCAACAATTTCCATTACCGCATTGCGGTACTTGTCTTCCAATTCCAGTTCAGCAAAGGGCTTGGCCATCGATTCCACCAGCGTCTCCGCCAGTTTTAGTTGAGCAGTATCGGTTTCGACATGACCAATATTTGGCACATCGGCAATATTTCGTAGTTCATCCGGATAGCGAAGTTTATACATCATCAAACCTGGTCCGGAGGGTGCAATAAGAACGATGCTTTCTCGATCTCTCAATACAACCTTGCCTATGCCCAGCTTATTACTGTTCTTCAAAGTTTCACATAGTAGGGAGTAGGCTTTGGTAGCAACTTCCCCATCCGGGCCAGCAAAATAGGGAGAATCAAAGAGGGCTGGATTGACTTCTTCCGCATTGACAAAGGCTTCAATGTCAATTACTTTCGTGCTCTTTAATTTTATCTTATCCAAATCCTCACTTTCGATAATAACGTATTGATCCGGTTCATACTCATAGCCCTTTACAATGTCAGAGGTGCTCACTTTCTCGTCACAGACCTTACAGACCTTCTGATAGCCAATAGGACCATTGTCTTCCTTGTGCAATTGCCGGAAGCTGATCGATTGGCTGGATTCAATCGCGCTATACATCCTGATCGGGATGGTGACTAATGAGAAGCGAATGTGTCCCTTCCAAATTGCACGCATCATAGTTTTAACATTTTTAGATTTTGTAATGAGGTACAAATATTATACCAATATCTTATGTGTAAACAGATGATTTCGATGGTCAATCCGGTGATCCAGGCGGTTTATATTCGACCAGAAATTGAAAGATGGGCTCCCGGTAAGTTCCATTATTTGTAATACTGGCAAATTTCACTTCGCAACTCACCTCCGGATTGATCCATGTAGTCACCTGGTCATCCGGTGTTTTTTCATCGATCGGTTTTTCAATTTCTTCCACCTTCTTTAAGATACTAAAAATCTCTTTCATTTTCTGGCCGTCAAATCCAGTCCCTACCTTTCCCCGGTAGGTAAGCTGATCTTCGACCATTTCTGCAATGTGTAATGCCCCGAAGGTATTTACCCGATCTCCACTTCCCTGGGTAAAGCCGATGATGACTACTTCTTCGGATTGGCGGTACTTGATCTTGATCCAATCGGCAGACCGCTTACCAATTTGATATCTGCTACCTCTCCGTTTGGCTATAATTCCTTCGAGTTTTAATTTTCCAGCCGCGTCCCAAAGTGCGGAACCATCATCCAGTGCCTCACTCATGCGGTAGTTTGATCCCTTTTTTATACTATCCTGGCACCAGGCGCGTCTCCGTTCAATCGGTTCATTGACCAGAGAACGGCCGTCGAGGTAAATACAGTCAAAAAGATAGCAGTATGCCGGATTGGATTTAGTAGCCCGCTCGATCTTCACCTGATTGCTTTGATGCATTCTACCGATCACTTTCTTAAAATCCGGCCTGCCCTTTTCATCAAGGCATACGATTTCTCCATCAAAGATTCCATTGGAAATTCGAAAGCTCTCGACCAGATTTGTCAATTCGGGAAAACGACTTGTCAAATCATTTTGGTTTCTGCTTCGAATCCTTATTACCCCTTCCTCGATGGCGATCATGGCTCTGATACCATCCCACTTAACTTCATAGAAATAATCTTCCTCATTAACCGGAACCTTATCTGCCGAATCGGCAAGCATGGCCGGGATCTTATCCTCCAGGATGTTGATGAGATCACGATCGACCCGCTCCAGCAACCACTCATTGCCCTTTGTATTGTGCATCCGGAATTCGCCGTCCATTTGTGGACTGGACAGATGAAAATAGAAGCCATCTTTCTTTTCCTTCGTGATCTCATATTTACCCCGGGCATAGATCCACATCATGCCTCCACCGTATTGATCCTTCGGTATTTCTCCGTCAAATTGTAAGTACTCAACCGGATGCGGTTCTGTTTGTACTGCTAATCTTTTTATTCCCGGCTTGTGGGGCATCCCTTTCGGAACTGCCCAGGAGAGCAATGTTCCGTCTTTCTCCAGGCGAAGGTCGTAATGTAAACGGGAAGCATGATGCCGATGGATCACAAAAGCATCTCCGTCGGTAGTCACCACTGAAGGGGCCGGTTCAGGGGTCTTGTTGAAATCACGCTTGTTCAAATATGATTTTAATTGTTCCGGGGTTTTATAGTACTTGGAAGAAGGAAGAATGATTTTGGATCCGTTACGCTGTTCCTGATCCGTATGAAGCGGAACCGAGAAACTACTGAATCCCTCCCATTGATCACCATTTCGCTTGACGATTTCTGCTACATTTCTCACATGGTATTCGCGAGGATCTTGGAGATCAGTCAGTTGCTCCCAGGAGAGCGGCATTGAAATGGGAGCCGGCTCTCTGCCCCTGACAGAATAAGGAGCGACAATTGTTTGAGAACCACGATTGCGGTAAATATCAACCAGCAGTTTTCCTTTGCGGGCTTCCTTGCTGATCTTTAATGTGCAAAGACCAGGATTAGCATTTATAAATTCCTGTGCCAGTACTTTGACACAATCAAACATTGTATCGTAATCATACTTTGGCTCAATGGGGACAAAAATATGCAAACCTTTACCTCCACTGGTTTTTACAAAAGGATGATAACCGTAGGGGGTCAGAAACTGGCGTAGTGCCTGGGCAATCTCACTCACTTCACCGATTGGCTGCCCCTCCGGTGGATCCAAATCAAAAATGAAGAAATCTGGGTGATCATGATTTGGGTGTCGATCTTGCCGGATATGTAACTCTATGCTGGCCAAGTTGGCTAACCAGACAATGCTTGCTTCATTGCTGGCCAGTATGTAGTCCTTCTTTTCTTCTTTACCCAATGGCACACTTTCAATCCAATCTGGTGCCCAGTCGGGCTTGTCTTTTTGAAAAAACTGATGCGCCTGAATGCCATCCGGGTAGCGAATCAGAGACAAAGGGCGACGTCTGATATACTTCAGTAAAGTCGGTGCTATCTGTAAATAATAGGCGACCAGTTCTGCTTTAATCACTCCACTATCCGGGAACAGGACCTTATCCAGGTTCGTGAGCTTGATCTTATGCTTTCCTACTTGAGTCAGTTGAAAAGTGGCCATGAGATGAAGGTCCGGATTTTAAGGGATAGTTGCAAGATCCACTTAAATCCGGGAATAATTTGGGAGCCACTTCAGACAGACTTTTTTGACAGTTGGCATAAAAGAAGTTTGTTGCACTGTCTAAGTTATTCTTCGCAAACGTACTGAGTGATAATTGGAGTCGCCAATCTCTTCCGGAAATAAGCATCAGATATGTTTGTGGTTCAGTCTGATATAATTCCCGGCACAGGCACAAGACGGAAGCCGGAGAAAGTTGATGGGTGCTGAAAGAAAAATCATTTGCAGGGATGCAAATCGAAATTTCAAATCCTTCCCTCAATCTTGGTTTATATGCATCCACGAACAAAACACTTTGATAGCGACTGATCAGTTCTGCATCCTCCACCTGCAACTGATACCTCAATACGGTATCACCCAAATATCCGGCCTTCCTTATAGCCTCGATAAAAGCCCAACCAAGGCCATCATCACCGCGGCCATTGTTCCCGATACCAATTACAAGAGCGTGACTATGTTTTGTATTTGACATTGATAAGCTTATTGTGGGAGTCAAATAGTTCGATTTTTAGTGGCATATCCCCGAGGGCATGGGTGGCGCAACTTAGGCAAGGGTCATAAGCCCTTATGGCGATTTCGATTTGATTGAGCATTGAATCGGTGATGATTTTCTGCCTGTCAAGGCGATTCTGGGCCACCCAACGTACTGCTCTGTTCATCGCTTCATTGTTATGGGTAGTGGAGACGATTAGATTACATTTGGTGATCATACCTTCATCATCGACCTGATAATGGTGAATAAGGGTACCACGAGGAGCTTCAATTATTCCGATGCCTTCGGATCTTCGCTGTCCTTCGCGCATCAAATCATCTCCCAGGATCGAATCATCTGAAAGCAATATTTTCATCTGTTCCGCACAATGTAAAATCTCTATCAGTCGTGCCCAATGGGAATGCATAGTGCTATGATTCGGATATCCATTTGTGTACGACTTAAACTCCTGTAATTCCTTATTTGCCAAGGGAGTTGAGATGTATTCACTCACGTTCAACCGGGCCAGGGGACCGACCCTGTTCCAACCGTTTTCCATACCAAGTCCTTTCAAATATGGAAATTTCATGTAGGACCATCTTTCTACCGCCTCGTTGAAATAATCCACATACCGATCACTGGTTATATCATCTAAAGTTCTTTCTCCTGCACTGTTGATGGCACGTAAAAAGCCATCGTACAATTCCAAACCTCCATCTTCTGTGACCAGACCCAGGTGGCCGGACGGATAACTTGCAAAATGGTCCAACCAGTCCTTGTTCTTTTGATGATAGGCTTTGATGAATTGGACCATTTCGCAGGACCAATCTATCATAGTATCGATATTTGGGATGTCCTTGCCCGAAAAGAAAAAATCTCTTTCTTCCGGTTTGAAAGTTTTATGCATACCTCCGGGAATGGCGGATATTCCATGGATTCTTTTTCCGGTAATCGCTTTAATAATCCGTTGACCGAATTTGCGCATGAGAATTCCTTTACGGGCAAGCTCCTTATCCTCCAGAGCGACATTAACTACATTGCGTTTTTCCTGAGGTGCGTCCAATCCAAACAGAAGATCAGGAGATGCCAGGTAGAAGAAATGCAAAGCATGGGACTGAAAGATTTGACCAAAGTGAAGCAACCTGCGCAGTTTGGTTGTCAGTGGTGATAGATCTTTTGGATCCAGGCCGACAATCTGATCAATAGCTTTGGCTGCTGCCAGGTGATGGCTCACGGGGCAAATACCGCACAATCGCTGAACCAGGAGAGGGGCTTCCCAGTAGGGATGGCCCTGAACAAAGCGCTCAAACCCCCTAAATTCAACAATATGAAAAAAAGCATCTTTTACTGCACCTTCTTCGTCCAAATGGACGGTTACGCGCCCATGGCCTTCCACCCGTGTCACCGGATCAATGATAATCTTTCTGCTCATAGTCCAAATCTTTAAGTCTATTAGTCATACTTAAATTCAGAATATAAAATACTGTAGTCGTCATCCCAGAGTACTTGAGAAACAACCTTCCATATGTGATTGGCAGTAGGTGGACACCCGGGAATATGGAAGTCCACATCGACAATATCCCGGCATGGGTATACTTTATCAAGTATTTTTGGCAGATCCTCATGATAGGGAACCTTGCATTCTCCCGGGTGAGTTGTAATCGAATTTAGATAAGCTTCTTCCAGACATTCTTCCAAGGGTATGGTGTTTCGCATCGCCGGCACTCCTCCCCAGATCGCACACTCACCCACCGTGACCAGTACTTTGCATTTCTTTCTGAACTCCCTCAGCACTTCTATATTTTCCGCATTACAGCAGCCACCCTCAATCAATCCGATATCGCATTTTTCTGTAAATTCCTTAATGTCCGTCAGTGGAGATTTATTGAAATCCACCAATTGAATCAGATCCAGAAGAACCAGATCCATGTCTAGCATTGACATATGGCAACCAAAACAACCCGCTAAAGAAGTGGTAGCGATTATTTTTCTTTCCTTGGGTCTTGCTGTATCGATCATGTTCAACGTCTGATGCTTGTTTGGGGTGTTCTTTATGACCGATTGCATATCAAATCTTCGATCCCCAAATGGGTGAGGAAAACTTTTGCCTTTGACCAGGATAGCACCGGTGGGACAAAGCTGCATTGCTTCAATAGCCTGTTGCTCCGTAAGTTTTGCTTCCTGATCATAGTCGATTCCCACCAATGTTTCATTACCCTTGTTGCAGTAGGAAAAAACCTGAAGTCCGTCATCCGTAATTACTTCTTCTACGCATCTCCTGCATTTGATACAGCGGTTATGGTCAATAAGCATGCGTTGAGGAGAAAAATCTATCAGACGGTCCTTAAAAAGGTGCGGAAACCGGGTATGGGAGATCCCCATTTCATACCCCATATGCTGCAGATCACAATTACCACTTTTTTCACAGGCGGGGCAAAAGTGATTGCCTTCTGAAAACATCATTTCTACGATCGCCTTTCTCAAGTCATCTAATTCTGCAGTTTGTATCTCTACCTCCATCCCATCGTAGGTTTTGGTGATACAACCGGCCCGGGTCTGACCATCTACTTTACAGGCACATACCCGACAGGTTCCCAGGGGAGGGTCGATGTGTTTATGGTAGCATAATGATGGAAGGAAAATTTCGGCATTCCTCGCAACGTCTACCAGGTTTAACCCCGCTCTGGTCTCGATCTTCTTACCATCAATTTGAATTAAAATATCGGAGAACATAAAAACGTGGATTTATTCTTTAAACCTCTCGTAGGGTTCCAGGGCCCGGTTGAGGTCAAATTTTTTACTCATTCCATTTTTTGCCACTTTGCCTGCAAAGAAATCAGCGAATTTATCA
>JAGQWZ010000182.1 GCA_020436835.1 Saprospiraceae bacterium
ATAAGAAATTAACGTTTGCTCGACCAATCGTTGTCTACTTCCTACAAAAATCTAAAATCATCCCGGTTACGAAAAGGATTTTGATCATCTAACTGCAAAATTCAACTCTTTGTTTTCCCTGCGGATCAAACAAAGGCACTTAATCCGGTGATGTCATGCCCGGTGATCAGCAAGTGAATATCATGGGTACCTTCATAGGTGAGTACTGTTTCCAGATTCATCATATGCCGCATTACGGGATACTCATTAGTGATGCCCATCCCTCCGTGTATCTGGCGTGCTTCCCGGGCAATCTCCAATGCCATGTGTACATTGTTGCGTTTTGCCATGGAGATTTGAGCCGGTGTGGCTTTGCCTTTGTTCGCCAGAGTACCTAACCTCCATACAAGAAGCTGGGCCTTAGTGATTTCAGTGATCATCTCCGCCAGTTTTTTTTGCGTCAGCTGAAATCCTGCCAATGGACGGCCAAACTGTTCTCTTTCTTTCGCATATCTCAATGCAGAATCATAACAATCCAGGGCAGCTCCTACGGCCCCCCAGGCTATTCCATAGCGGGCTTTATTTAAACAGGAGAAGGGTCCTTTCAGGCCTTCTACATTTGGCAACAATTGAGTTTTGGGTATGCGCACATCCTGAAACACCAGCTCACCGGTGATAGAAGCCCGCAAGGACCATTTACCATGGATTTCCGGGGCGGTAAAGCCCGGGGCATCTTTCTCCACGATCAGGCCTCTGATCTTGCCTTCCTCATTTTTTGCCCATACCACTGCGATGTCTGCTACCGGCGAATTGGTAATCCACATTTTTGCCCCATTGAGGATCAGACTATCTCCATCATCCCGAATAGTGGTTTCCATACCACCGGGATTCGATCCATGATTCGGTTCGGTCAATCCAAAACATCCAATAAACTCTCCGGATCCCAGCTTCGGTAGATATTTCCTTTTTTGTTCTTCAGTACCAAAAGCAAATATGGGATACATCACGAGTGATCCCTGCACCGATGCCATCGAACGGATACCGGAATCTCCGCGTTCCAGTTCCTGCATAATGATTCCATAGGCAATCTCATCCATACCTCCTCCACCATATTCAACCGGAAGACTGGGCCCAAAGGCACCTATTTCTGCCAATTCTTTAAAGAGGTGCGTAGGACACTCGGCCTTATTGGCATAATCCTCGATAATAGGACTTACCGATTGCTTCACCCAATCCCGGATTGCCTGTCGTGCTAAGAGATGATCATCTTCCAATAATTCATCTATAAGATAATAGTCATGTGCGGTATATCTATCTTCTTGTCTCATGGACATACTTCTTGTCGTTTTTGCCTGATGCAAAAATATTATTATTAGATTGAGTGCCCGAATTTTAACCACATTTAAGATGGCAATTATTGCATTAAAAGGTATGCGTTTCCATAGTTTCCATGGATACTATACAGAAGAACAATCCGTGGGCAACCATTATGAGATCGATGTTTTAATAAGCCATGACATGCCCTTTGATCACCTGAATGACGACCTGACCAATACAATAAATTACGAAACCATTTACAGGATCTGTAAAACTCAGATGGAAATACCCCGCCGCCTCATTGAAACGGTAGCCCAAAATATTTTAATGGAGATTCGATCTAAAATAGGTAGGGAAGGATTATGCAAGATTTCCATCCGTAAACTGAATCCTTTACTTGGAGGTCTGGTCGATCATGCATTGATAGAAATTGAAGGATAATTTATATTTTTTATAACAATACTGTCAGGGACAAATACGTCTCACCAAAGAAAAATACAACAAAATATGATGTTCAGAATCTTCATCCTAACCGTACTTATTTCATTTACCTCCTGCGATGTACTTAAGGAGGTACAAAACTCTGTCCTGTCAGAACCTACCAATGCCGAGATCATTGCCGGTCTGAAGGAAGCCTTGACTATCGGGATTTCCAAGGGTTCGGACCTGCTATCGAAGGAAGATGGGTTTTATAAAAGTGCTTATAAAATACTTTTGCCCGCAGAAGCAAGGAAGGTCACCGATAAATTAAAAGTAATTCCAGGTTTTAATGACGTGGAGGAGGAGATCATCAAAAGGTTGAACAGAGCGGCAGAGGATGCGGCAAAAAGCGCAAAACCGATCTTTGTGGATGCGATCAAGAAAATGACCATAAATGATGCCTTAAATATCCTGATGGGTCAGCCCGATGCAGCGACGCGATACCTGGAAACCAACACTTTCGATGGTCTCTATGCGGCATTTCAACCAAAGATCGTCGAATCCCTCGATAAGTTTAATGCGCTTGAGTACTGGGAGAAGGCTGTTACGGCTTATAATAAAATTCCTTTTGTAGACCAGGTGAACCCTAAATTGGATGACTATGTCACACGGGAAGCACTAAATGGTTTATTTGATATGGTGGAAAAAGAAGAAACTGCCATTCGAAAAGATCCGGCCAAACGAGTGAGCGCACTACTTCGTAAGGTATTTGCCAAACAAGATGCATAAGGATACTTATTGCGGTTCTATGGAAATCGATGACCAACCGATGCTCCTATGGTGTGCAGGGAGTGGACGTCATTTTCTTAACTTGGTGTAAAGCAATAAGTTTATGCGTTCATCTATTCTTTTATTGTTGCTGATTGTCTCCTGTTTAACCGTAAGGGCTCAGTCAAAGGTAGCAGTGGACCTTCAACAAGCTTCCATTGAGCAACTGCAGCAATGGATGGAGGAGGGAAATATCAGTTCATTGCAACTGGTTGAATATTATTTGGAGCGCATCCGGAAGTATGATCAGGCTGGCCCGAAATTGAATGCAGTATTAGTCATCAATCCTGAAGCCAGATCGATCGCCAGACAGATGGATCGCGAAAGAAGGAACGGCCTCATTCGTAGCCCTATGCACGGAATTCCCATCCTGATCAAAGATAACATCAATACCTCCGATAAGATGCCTACCACCGGTGGTTCATTATTATTGAAAGATCATTTTGCCGGGGAAGATGCATTCATAGTGCGAAAGTTAAGAGAGGCCGGAGCGGTTCTTCTGGGCAAGACCAATTTAAGTGAATGGGCCAATTTTCGTTCTGTAAATTCATCCAGTGGGTGGAGTAGTCTGGGCGGTCAGACCAGGAATCCCCATGACACTACCATTACACCCTGTGGTTCTTCCTCTGGCTCGGGGGTTGCAGTAGCTGCAGATCTCTGTACCATCGCCATTGGCACGGAAACGGACGGCTCCATTGCCTGCCCTGCGGCAGTTAACGGTATCGTGGGAATCAAGCCAACCGTGGGTCTGTGGAGCCGCAGTGGTATCATTCCGATCAGCCACACCCAGGATACTCCTGGTCCGATGGCCCGTTGTGTAATGGATGCCGCAGTGCTTCTAGGGATTTGTGCGGGAATCGACAGAAAGGATTCGGTAACAGTGAGACAAAATAAGGTTGGTGACTATACTATCTTTTGTCAGGAAAATACCCTCCGGGGTAGCCGTCTCGGAGTCGATACCAGTTTTCTCAGCCGGAATGATAGGGTATCTATTTTATTCCGGCAGAATCTCGAAAAGATGAAAAGTGCCGGAGCCCAGATTGTTCCATTGAAGTACACCCAACTTATGCGTGATATGGGCGACCTGGAATTTAACATATTACTCTATGAATTTAAACATGATCTTGCCCTGTATCTGTCGCAGACAGCTTTGCCATTTCGTACACTGAGCGATCTAATCAATGCCAACAAAGAAAGAGAAGAGCAGATAATGCCGATTTTTGGCCAGGAAATCTTTTTGATGGCTGAAGAAAAGGGAACCTTGTCGGATTCCGCATATCTCACAGCTTTAATTAATTGTACCAGGCGATCACAAAGTCTTATCGACAGTCTAATGGAGGTCCATCATTTGTCGGCTATTGTCGGACCCGCTTTAGGTGCCGGATGGAAGATTGATCATGAGAATGGTGATAAGGGTTCGGGTCCCAGTGCATATAGTATTTCTTCCCGGGCGGGTTATCCCAGCATCACCATCCCATCCGGAGAGTTAAATGGATTACCGTTGGCTATATCCTTCATGGCAGGTGCCTATAATGAAGATAAATTGATCGGCCTGGCGTATGATTTTGAACAAAAATTCAATCCGGAATTAAAAGTGGATTTCTGAATGTGAGGTACCGCAAGGCCGGCATTATAATTTTTCTATGGCCAATATATTGTCTGATACCGGTGCAATGGTAACAACTTGATTGCCTTCTTTTATATAAAACAGATATGCCGAAGTATTACCTATTAATTGCACTTTGATTTTGGACCGGTCCGAAAGTTCAAGGAGGTGATCCGCTTTGATCGTGCCATTTTGCATTTTTGCCTTTATGGCAGCACCTCCTCCCAAACCATATCCGAAAAAGGCTGAAAAAATAACCATGGCAGATACCAACATCCACAACTGACGAAAAGGCAAGGATTTTTCACTTTTTACTTCTTCCGTCTGCCTGGCTTTTTTCTGTCTGCCTTCGATGAATTTTAAAAAGAAAAATAGCAAAACGGGAAAGACAATGATGATAATGGGAAACTGAATATTGCTGGTCAAATGTACGATCGGACTTAGTATCACATCCAGAACATTTGAATAACTGATAATATTAATTCCGATCATCCCATAATAAATCGAATCACTGGCAATGCCTAACATTAGAAGGTACAAATATCCAAATGATAGGATGTCCTGAATGCTCAAGCTGCCACGTCCAAATTTCAATTCACCCATATTGTCTGGATATTAAGAAGGACGTGAATATAATTGATTGCTTTCATTTTTTCATCCACTCACATAATGCAACCGATATCTCCATCCTCTCCCTCACATGAAGGCATGCAAAGCAGGGCTCAGCACACGAAAACGGATTCACTATTTTATGATCATTTTATCTCCTTCCCCCAGGATATGATACTTTTCCTTCAGCTCCTGACTCAGCCGGATTTTCACCTCATCGGGGTAGCCTTTAGCCCAAAACCGGGATTGGTCTGTGACCTGAATGGTACCGTGATGTTGGGGGAAGATATAGTCGGGATTTAGAGCATTGATCAGAATTACTGAACGGTCGATATACATGTTATGTTCCGTAGGTGAAAAGAATAAAACATCGACATGCTTTAGAAATAAATGATCCTCCAGCAAATAAGAATCTCCCGGTTGCAGAAAAGTTGTGCCGTCGACGTTGATCTGGTAGCCACAATCCTGTAGATTAGCATCGTAATAAATGGCAAAATTCGCATTGCCATGAATAGCGCGAACGGGATTTACAGAAATTCCCATAATCTCAAATGGCTCCCTTGGTTTGGCGATCTGCAGGCGGTTGTCCGGTATGCCTAATTCTTCAGCAATTTGCAGGCAACTCCCCGGCAACACAAAAATGCAATTTGATTTTTCCAGCAGGATTTTAGATACTGCCCGGTTGAAATGGTCATTATGGCCATGGGTGACAAAGGATATATCCAGAACCGTAGCTAGTTCTTCGGCCGAAATCCGGGGAGGATTTATTCGTTCTCCATATTCCAGAAGAATATCCGTTGATATCACCAGGTCGCCGGACTTGATGATCCATCCATTGTGACCTACCCACCAGAGGCCGGTACCGTGGTTGTGATCTCTGATTTCATCGATCAATTTAATTTCCTGCGCAAAGGCTGAAAAACTGAGGTGGAGAATTATAATTATAAATAATGATGTTGATTTTCCGTCAGGAGATGTTTTCATCTGTGAGTTTATTATCCGGTAATTTTACCACCTGTTTGCAGATCTAAAATTCAGTATCTTTCGTAAATAAATTTACCTTTTTTATGACCAATGATCACTGGAAATTACCACCTTTTGCGAAACAAGATATGATTTTCGACGCCATACCCACCGATGATCGGATTTGGGTTCCGCAGGCGCCAAACGTCTGGTTTAGACCTTTATTTCTGGATACGATGGGGGGTGCCTGGTTTAATTTATTAAGGGTAAAACGCTCAGGAGTATTGAGCCGGCATCGACATCCGGGCCCGGTATATGGTTATGTGATCAAGGGTCACTGGCATTATTTGGAGCATGATTTTATTGCCGCTCCCGGCAAGTTTCTGTTTGAGCCCCCGGGAGAAACACATACCCTGGTAGTGGACAGTGATGATGAGATGATTACAATGTTTAATGTCAACGGTGCGATGATCTACGTAGATGATGCTGGGAAAGCCATTGGATACGAAGATGTTTTCACCAAGATCGAGATGTGCATTGCTCACTATGAGAGCGTGGGTTTGGGAAAGACCTTTTTAGAGCAATATATCCGATAGTATTTAATGATCACTACATCATTTTCGCTAGCTGGTAAAAAGGCCCTGGTCACTGGTGCTGCCCGTGGGCTAGGCCAGGCAATTGCCATCGGTCTGGCCGAAGCTGGGGCAGATCTCATGTTGATCGACCGTGATCCTATGACGGAGACGAAGGAGGCAATTCTAACTCAAAGCAGACGGGTGGCATTAATGGAATTAGACCTGGGAGAAATGGACGGTACACTGGCGCATTCAGTAATTAATCAAAGTATTCTGCAATTAAATGATCTGGATATTTTGGTAAATAATGCCGGTATAATTAGGAGACTCGCTACCGTCGAGTTTACCAATGCTGATTGGCAGGACGTTATTGATACTAACCTTACCAGTGCCTTTTATTTATGTCAGGCGGTGGGAACCTATTTTTTAAAAAACAATAAGCGGGGGAAGATAATCAATCTTGCATCGATGCTTTCTTTTCAGGGTGGCTATATGGTGCCCTCTTACACTGCCACAAAGAGTGCACTCGCCGGTTTGACCCGTGCCCTGGCAAATGAGTGGGCAATCCATGGAATTAATGTGAATGCTATTGCTCCCGGATATTTTGAAACAGAAGTAACTGCCGGAATCAGATCAGATACGGAAAGGAATAAAGAAGTATTAAAGAGAATCCCGGCTGGTCGATATGGCAAGCCGGAAGAATTAAAAGGAATTTCGGTTTTTCTGGCTTCCCCTGCCTCAGATTATCTTCACGGCGCCGTAATACCGGTCGATGGAGGTTGGTTGGCCAGGTGATTATTAATTTATTATCGGGTATGCAAAAAGGAAGGTTTATCGCAGGTGTTATTTTCTTTTTCCACCTTGCACTGTTTGCTCAGGATTTTGTCCCTCTGAAATATAACAATGATCTTAAGGTGGATCTGGGTGTTGGGTTATGGGCCTGGCCATTACCCATGGACTTTGACCGGGATGGTGATCTGGACCTAATAATCTCCTGTCCGGATGTACCTTATAATGGTATTTATTATTTTGAAAATACTTCCGGAAATGGCACCTACCCAATTTTTGAAAAAGGGAAATGGTTAGCGCCGGCCCGAAGAAATCTTCAGGTGTCACAAATAAATGATCTTTCTTACGTAATGGGTCCTGGTGTGGAATTTCGTGATTTTCCGGATAGCCTCTTTAAAAATCCCGAAATTATTTTTGATAAAAGTATCCTGGAAAGTCGGCACGAAAAGATTCGCTTTAGCCAATGGAAATTTGTCGATTTTGAAGGTGATGGAGATCTTGATCTGTTAGCGGGAATAGATGACTGGGTCGACTACGGATGGGATAATGCCTTTGATAAAAATGGAAAATGGATAAATGGTCCACTTCACGGGTATGTCTACCTGATAGAAAACAGAGATGGCACTTACGTTGAGAATGGAAAAGTCATGGCTGGAAACGATCCCTTGGATGTCTTCGGAGCACCCTCTCCAAATATGGCAGATTTTGATGGAGATGGTGACCTGGATTTAATTTGTGGAGAATTCCTGGATCGCTTCACCTGGTTTGAAAATAAAGGTACTCGCCAAAAACCAGTTTACAGAGCCGGTCGGTTCCTGGAAAATGAAGAAGGCGTGATCAAGATGGATCTGGAGATGATCACCCCTTCGGCCGTTGATTGGGGAGCGGATGGAGATATGGATCTAATTGTTGGTGATGAGGATGGACGGGTCGCTTTGATTGAGAATACCGGTGAAGTGAAGGAAAATATGCCGGTATTCAATTCGCCTGTATACTTTCAACAAAAGGCTGATCTGGTAAAATTTGGTGCTTTGATCACCCCTTATAGCGTTGATTGGGATGATGACGGAGATCAAGATTTGATCTGTGGAAACACGGCCGGTTATATTGGATTTATTGAAAATCTGGATGGTGGCAATCCTCCCCAGTGGGGAAGGCCGGTACGGTTGAAAGCGGATGGAGAAATAATCCGGATCATGGCCGGAGAAAATGGTTCGATCCAGGGCCCGGCGGAACAGAAATGGGGTTATACTACCCTATCTGTGGCTGATTGGGACGGCGATGGACTAAAAGATATCATTGTCAATTCCATTTGGGGTAGAATTGACTGGTTTAAAAACACTGGCCGTCAGGGCTTGCCGGTACTCTCAGCGCAGGGGCCGGTGAAAGTTGACTGGCCCGGAGTAGCTCCAAAACCCGAATGGAACTGGTGGGATCCTTCCGCTCAGATGCTCGCTCCCCAGTGGCGCACCACACCCTATGCTATCGACTGGAACCAGGATGGCTTGATGGATCTGATTATGCTTGATCATGAGGGTTTTCTCACTTTTTATGAACGGACCTGGAAAAATGAAGCGTTGGTTTTGACTACCGGCAAGCGTATCTTTTTTGGTACGGGAGGAAGCAGGTTTAATCGTCGAAATGAAGTAGTCGATTCGGTCTATGGTCCGCTTCAGCTCAATACGGATAAATATGGCAGCAGCGGCCGGAGAAAATGGTGTTTTGTCGACTGGGATCAGGATCAGGATCTGGATATAATCATAAACGGCATTAATGCTGCCTGGTTTGAAAATGTAAGGCAAAACGAGGGTCGGGTTGATTATGAATTCAGGGGAAATCTATCAGAACAGAAACTGGCAGGTCATACCACAAGCCCTACCACAGTCGATTGGAATCAGGATGGGATCCCCGAATTGCTGCTGGGTGCAGAGGATGGTCATTTATATTATTTTTCGAAGAATTGATATTGGCGGCAGACTTTAGTACAGGATAATTCAGTACTTTATGAAAATGAACTTAGAGACTATTTAAATGACTCGTTTTTCTACTGTTTTATTTCTTCTATTTTTAAATTTTTTCTTTTCGGAACTTAAGGGTCAGACCACTGTCCCTGAGATTATCTATCATGTTTGTCAACGTAGTTTTTACGACAGTGATGGAGATCTGCATGGAGATTTGAAAGGTTTGGAGAAGCACCTCAATTATTTGCAGGACCTGGGGATTACCTCGATATTACTGTTGCCGTTGTATCACTCGGTATACTACCATAATTATTTTCCAATTGATTTTGAGAAGATTGATCCGGAATTCGGGACTGAAGCTGATTTTGTGCACCTTGTACAGGAGGTGCACCGAAGGAACATGAAAATATACATGGACATGGAATCTCAGTATATCACCGAGGACCATATTTGGTGGAAGGATTCTTATGGGAATCCCCAGTCTCAATACTCAAATTATCTCATTTATAACGGGCCGGATAACACGAATCCTGAATCCATCATTTTTGATCTTCATAGCCTGGAGGGATATGATGGTACCAGCCGGCAGATCACCACGATCAATTTACATAACGAGGATGCGAAAAAATATATCTATGATTTATATAAATACTGGTTGGACCCAAATCGGGATGGCGATTTTTCGGATGGGGTAGATGGATACCGGATTGATCATATGATGGATGACCTGGACTGGAAGGGAAAATTGACTGGTCTTTTAGTCAATTTTTGGAGACCTCTTTTTAATGAATTGAGGAATATAAATCCGGATGTGAAAATAATGGGTGAACAGGCAGACTGGTCCGCCTATGGAAGGGAATATTTTGAAAGTTCAGGTATTGACAGGCTTTTTGACTTCGGGATTAAATTTGGAATTTCAAGTTTCGATAAAGAAATAATTAAGCAGAAAATTGATTCCACTTTACTAGAAACCCCAGATAGTAAGAACCAATTGATTTTTATTGAGAATCATGATACGCAAAGATTTGCGAATGATTGTGATTCTGATCCGGCGAAACTCAAAATCGGGGCTACTTTAAATATAATGCTACCAGGTATTCCGGTGATTTACTATGGACAGGAGATCGGCATGCGAGGTGTTGGTGGATTTGGGGCATTTGGCAACACGGATGGCAATGATATTCCCCGGCGGGAAGCTTTTGAGTGGACGACAACCATCGATCAACCAGGCATGGCACTTTGGTATAAAGATTCGGGGCCCTGGTGGGAGGCGCGAAATATCAGGGACAATGATGGAATTTCGGTGGAGGAGCAAAAGGGAAATACGCACTCTCTTTGGAACTTCTACAAAAAACTCATCAGTTTGAGAAAGGAATACGTAGCACTATGTGATGGTAATATTTTATTTATTGAAAATAGAAATGCGAATGTTTTTTCTTTTTTCCGTACCACTACTGATGAAAAAATCTTGGTAAATATTAATCTGTCCAGTCAGAAGCAGAAGTTGGAATATGAGTTTCTGAAATCCGGCATCAACGCAAAATTATTGCTTGATCAGAATGGACTGGCAGCTAATTTCGACGATTCAAGTATAAATTTAGTACCCTATGGCATTCAAATTATTAAATTTTAATGGCGACCTAGCGATGCTTAAAATGCAAAGTATATTGATTTTGTTTATCCTGCTTCCATGGTTGCTTTTAGCTCAAAGTGGAAGTGATTCATACAGGACAGAATTAGATGTTCCTTATCAACCTGCTGCATTCCAGGCGAAGGACCCGTATGTGAAGGAACGTTGTGTACTGGATATCTACTATCCAACGGAGATGAAGGGATTCCCGGTGGTCATTTGGTTTCACGGAGGCGGCTTAACCGGAGGTGAAAAGTTTATACCTGACGCGCTTAAAGGCAGGAGTATGGCGGTCATTGCGGTCAATTACCGGCTCTATCCCAAAATTAAGGCGCCGGTTTATATTGAAGATGCGGCGGCTGCAGTCGCCTGGGTTTTCAAGAATGTTGCAGCATATGGAGGTGATCCCGATTTAATTTTTGTATCCGGCCATTCAGCCGGCGGCTACCTGGCCAGTATGGTAGGTCTGGACAAACGCTGGCTCGAAGCACATGATCTGGATGCAGATAAAATAGCAGGGCTGGTACCTTTCAGTGGACATGCGATCACCCATTTCACAGTGCGGGAAGAGCGGGGAATTGCGGGTACGCAACCGGTCATTGATGAGCTGGCGCCACTCTTTCACGTAAGGGCTGATGCCCCACCCCTTCTTTTGATTACAGGAGACCGTGAATTGGAACTATTGGGCCGCTATGAAGAAAATGCTTATTTGATGCGCATGATGAAAGTGGCCGGACATCCCGATACCAGGTTATATGAAATGGATGGGTACGGACACAATATGACCGCACCGGCGTATCCACTCCTGATAGGGGAAGTCGAAAGAATTTGCGGATTAAGAAAGTAGAAACATTAATTATCATGACATGTATTTTTTCCCGGTCGGAATATTCAGTTATATTTCATCTGCCAAGATGTAGAATTACCCATGTCTAGATTCACTTTTAAGATAAATATCATTGTCCTAGGAGGATTAGTTTTAATTGCTGCCTGTAATACTTCGCAGACCGATCATTCGTGGCCAGTCTACAAAGCAGATGCGACCAGCTCCAGTTATTCTGCAGCTGACCAGATAAATAAGGAAAATGTACAGCATTTGCAGTTGGTTTGGAAGTTTGATCCCGAAGATGCCCCTGCCGGAGTGCGCTATGGAAAATATGAATGTAATCCGATCGTCATCGATGGAAAGATCTATGCTACTTCGGCCCGTCGGCGAGTGTATGCCGTCGATGGCTTAACAGGACAGAAAATATGGGGTTTTGATCCCTTTGACGGTGCAAGGGGAGGAGGTATGTGCCGGGGAGTGACCTACTGGACCGATGGGAACGAAAAGCGAATTCTCTTTACTGCCGATAATTTTCTTTATGCACTGGATGCTACAAACGGCTTATTAATCAGTTCATTTGGACAGCAGGGAAAGGTCGACCTGAATCAGGACCTTGGGGTAGATCCGGATTCGGTCTGGGTGAAGCCAACTACGCCCGGCATCATTTTCCAGGATAAAATAATACTCGGCTCGGAAGTGTCAGAATCTTATGATGCGGCTCCGGGACATATCCGGGCTTACAACGTGAAGACTGGTCAATTGGATTGGATTTTTCACACCATTCCACAACCGGGTGAGTTTGGTTATGAAAGTTGGCCACCGGATGCCTGGAAATATACAGGTGGGGCTAATAACTGGGCTGGAATGTGTCTGGATGAAGAAAACGGAATCGTTTATGCTCCTCTTGGGTCCCCTACCTATGATTTTTATGGTGCAAACCGCAAAGGTGAAAATCTGTTTGGGAATTCATTGGTGGCGCTCAATGCAAAGGACGGCTCCTTAATGTGGCATTTTCAAACAGTCCATCATGATCTTTGGGATTATGACCTGCCGGCTCCGCCAAATCTGGTTAAAATTGAAAAAGACGGGAAGGAGATCGATGCGGTTTCCCTTACCTCAAAAACAGGCTTTCTATATTTATTCGATCGCATAACCGGTGAACCGATTTATCCCATTGCAGAACGTCCAGTACCCGTGGCGTCTATCGAAGGTGAAGAGACCTGGCCAACACAACCCTTTCCGACTCATCCTGCACCATTCAGCCGCCAGGGATTGACGGAAGAAGAATTGACCGACGTATCTCCGGAAGCG
Source organism: Saprospiraceae bacterium (assembly GCA_020436835.1). Lineage (GTDB taxonomy): Bacteria > Bacteroidota > Bacteroidia > Chitinophagales > Saprospiraceae > JABDMH01. The sequence goes on from JAGQWZ010000182.1 coordinate 12,815, forward strand.
CATGACAGCGTTTTACAGCGCTTCAGAAATATGCGATCGGATGGACTGTTTGCACCGGCTGATACCAATGGAACCATCATGCTGCCCGGGACCAGGGGGGGAGCAGAGTGGGGAGGATCTGCGTATGACCCTCAGACCGGTATACTCTATATTAATGCAAATGAATCACCGGAGATTTTGACATTACATCAAGCTGGTATGGAATCTCGGGGACGCTTCACTTTTCATCAATTTGGTCAGAGATATTATCGCACTTACTGTGCGACCTGTCATGGAAATGATCTGGAAGGAGATATATCCAGTCCCTCCCTAAAAGACCTGGGATCCAGATTAGCCAAAGCAGAAACACTGGACAAGATAAAGAAGGGAGAAGGCAGGATGCCGGGGTTTACCTTAATGACAGAAAATGAGGAAAAAGCGATCCTGGCTTTTCTCTACGATGAGGGAAAAGAAGAAATTGTTCCCAGAAATCGCAATCCCAAAACGGATAAAGGATTCCTCAATGTTACTGCGTACAGTTATTTCCTGGACCATGAAGGTTATCCAGCGATCAAACAACCGTGGGGTACATTAAATGCCTTCAACTGTAAAACTGGAGAATATGAATGGCAGGTACCGCTGGGAAATTATCCCGAAAAGCAAAAAGCGGGTGGTCCGCAAACCGGGGCAGAAAATTGGGGAGGTCCAATCGTGACGGCAGGAGGATTAGTTTTTATTGCTGCAACCAAGGATGAAAAGTTTCGGGCTTTTGACAAAAGTACCGGAGTTTTGCTGTGGGAAACGGATCTGCCCGGAGGGGGGTATGCCACACCATCCACCTATTCCTATAAAGGCAGACAGTATATAATTATTGCAGTTACCGGAACCCCGGAGAATCCGACGGGAAATATTCTGGCTTTTGCACTGCCGAGGAATTTTCGATCATAGAGCAAAACAGGAGGCCCTCAATCATTTATATGATCGAGGGCTATTTCTATCCTGTTGGGAGGTAGTTTTTCTTAGAGCAGGAGGATCAACAATAGGATGACTATTAACGTGCCTGTTCCTATATATATGCCACCATTAATTTCCTGACCGGCTGCTTTTGCTTCCGCTTCCAATGCTTTCAATTCCGCTTTCAATTGCTTTGCTGTGTTCCGGATAATTTTTTTCTCCTCACGACTACTTGCGTCTTTCTTCTGCTGCTTGAGGTTCTGAATTTTTAATAGCAGGTGATCCGCTCTTTCCTGAAGGTCCAGGTACTTCGCTTCTGACTTTCCTTTTTCTTCAGAAGTGGCGATTGGATCAGTAGGATCATTATTGGCAGTGACCGTACCTAAACTACAGAGGCATAAGATGCCGATTGAAAATAATATCTGATACGCTTTCATGATTCTCGATTTGTTTCTAATTAATACGATTTAGGTACTCTGTTAAATAGAACATTGTTCGGTTATTCATATTTTTAAATTTCATTCGTTATTACCTTGAATGAATCCAAAAGATGGCTTTTGTTCGTAATTATGGTGAGACCATCAGTCCTTTTAGTGAATAAAAAACCAGATATGAAAAATCTATTTACCCGTATGGCGAGAGAAATATTCTTTCTTACAATTTGTCTCTTTTCCGTGTCGCTTGTAATGGGGCAGGGACTTACGGGAAGAGTGTATGATGACTTGGGTAAACCGGTATTTGCGGCAAATATCTTTATCGGTACAACCCTGGAACATACTCATAGTAATGAGCTGGGGTTTTTCGAATTGCCAGGAGTCAGGGTTGGAGATACATTGAAAGTTTCTTCCCTGGGATATGCACCTTTCCAAAAGATCATTGATCAGGGAGATCTGGAATCACCACTATTGATCAAAATGACCGGCATCGAATATGACCTGAGCCAGATCAGCATTTCCGACCACCGGCATAGTACCCGGCAATTAGCAAAATTTGATTTAAATACAAACCCGGTCACGTCCTCTCAGGAAATTCTGCAAAGAGTACCTGGATTGATCATCGGTCAGCATGCTGGGGGAGGAAAGGCAGAACAGATGTTTTTACGTGGTTTTGATTTGGATCATGGTACAGATATCAATATTAGTATGGACGGCATGCCGGTCAATATGGTGTCTCATGCCCACGGGCAAGGCTATGCGGATCTGCATTTTATCATTCCGGAGGTGGTCGACCGGATTAACTACGAAAAAGGTCCCTATCAGGCTCGCTTAGGAAACCTGGCCACTGCGGGAGGAGTCTCTTTTGAAACCGTAGATCAACTGGCGAATAATCTTATTGGTTTCGAATACGGCAGATATAATACGCTCCGGCTATTGGGGATGGTCAATTTGCTACCGGTTGAAAGCAATACTACCGGATATATTGCGATTGAGAATCTACTGACCGATGGTCTCTTCGAGAGCTCACAAGATTTTCATCGCAATAATGTTATGACTAAGTTCGGGCATAAATTTGAAAGCGGCGATCAGATAAGTATTCTGGCTTCACATTTTACCAGTCGCTGGAATGCTTCCGGTCAGATTCCTCAAAGGGCTGTTGATGAAGGAATGATATCCCGCTTTGGAGCGATTGATGATACGGAAGGGGGTGAGACTTCCCGTACAAATGTTATTTTTTCACATGCCAAAAACCTGGGAAAGGGTAGCTTCTTAAAAACTAATGCCTACTACAGTCATTATGATTTTAATCTCTTTTCCAATTTCACTTTCTTTTTAAACGACCCTGAAAACGGAGATCAGATCCATCAACAGGAAAGCCGCAATATTATAGGGTTAACTTCCACGCTCTTCAAGGATGCATACTGGGGCAGTCATTATCTTTCTCAGCAGGCAGGTGCAGGCTTTCGTAATGATGATATTCAAGACATTCGATTATCACATACCCTGAATCGCAAAACAACGCTGGATGAGATCTATGATGGGGATATTCTGGAGACAAATTTCTTTGCCTTTTACGATGCATCCATTGATATGGGTTATTTTACGCTGAGTCCGGGAATCAGAGTAGATCATTTCAAATTCGATTATGATAATCACTTAAGTAGTCAATATGACTATCAGTCCAAATCGGTGACTACGGTGAGTCCGAAATTAACCCTGACATATAGTCAAAATCCCCAATGGCAGTATTATTTAAAAGCAGGTAAGGGATTCCATTCCAATGATACCAGAGGTATTATTGCTTCGATCAATGATCCCGAGGTGGGTGAGTACAAACTGGTTCCGGCGGCATATGGGGTGGATCTGGGTACTTTTTGGCGAGCAACAGACCGGCTGGTGGTCAATGTAGCCCTCTGGTACCTTCAATCGGAACAGGAATTTGTCTATGTGGGTGATGAAGGAATTGTTGAAGCAAGTGGCAAATCCCGGCGTTTGGGTTTGGATTTAGGCATTCGGGCACAGCTGCATGATCATGTCTTTGCATATGTAGACTACAATCTGGCAAATGCCCGGAGTGTTGATGAGCCTGCCGGGGCTGATTATATACCTCTGGCGCCAATATATACAGTGACGGGAGGACTTACCTACAAATCTCCCTCCGGATTGAGTGGTGGTTTGAGAATGGTCCATATCGGAGACCGGCCGGCAAATGAAGATTATACTATCACTGCGGAAGGGTATTTGCGATTTGATGGTAATCTGGAATATGAATTCCAGCATTTCTCTTTGGGTGTCATAGTGCAAAATCTTCTAAACACGAAATGGAATGAAACCCAGTTTGCTACGGAGTCTCGATTAAATAATGAAACAGAAAGTATCGAGGAAATCCACTTTACCCCAGGTATTCCCTTTGCTCCCCGGCTCAAAATTGGATACCGGTTCTAGAAGAATGAGATCTTTGTCCCGGTGGTGTTCTGAGAGCCTGGAAAGGTTTTATTTACTCTTGTGGGCATAAAGGAAAATAAAATTTGATTGCCAATAAGATTTGACTGGCAAACCGAATTAAATTTTTCAGGTTGTACGTCTGTGTACGCCAAAAAATTTTCAGGTACATATGAAAAAGGTGATGTAGCTTTGTGTGTAAATTCAGAGTAAAGGTATGATCCTGATGATTCTCAAAAAACGTTACTATGACGGGCAAGTACCAGATGATTGCTTTGAATTTAACCCTGAGGCTCCAATTGGATTTTATTTTCCACCTCTAATCTCATAGCAGCGTAACTTTCCATTCCAGGCCTTATGAGCCTCCCTTGAATTTCTCTTGTGAAATAGGGTCATATCCTGCCATCCATATTTTAACTATCTATGAAAGTAAAAATACTTTTTATAGCCAGCTGGCTATACCTGTTTACTAATAATCTTATCGCTCAGATTCCCAGTTCATGCGAAAATGCATTGCCGGTAACCTGTGATCAAATATATTCCATAGGAATAGAAACTGAGCCAAATAACTACAATGCTATTGAAGCTTGTGGTATCTATTTATCGAATCCGATTTGGTTTTCTCTAAAAGGTTCCGGTGAGATCATTGATCTAAAAATCTGTGACCAGTTTTCTGCTACTTATTACCTGCTCAGTGGGACATGCAATATTTTTGAGTGTCAAATTTTAAATAATTCAGTTGTTAATTACGACTGTTCGTACACTTTTCAAAGCAGATTCCGGACCGAGGCCGGAATTCAATATTTTATTGTGGTGAATCCTGATTATTTGGATGCCAGAATCTTTACACTTCAAATAAATTGTGCAACCGCAGCACTTAATGATGAATGCGAAAATGCACGCCCGATCTCCGTTGGTGAACAAGTATCCATTCAGGGTAACGCCTGTACCCCCAGTTCAGAAGTATGCGGGTTTTTTCAGGAGCGAGGGGATGTCTGGTTTGAATTTTCCGGCACCGGACAGCCGGTTGTATTCAATTCGACCTCTTTTTTAATTAGCGGTTCTTTTTATGAAGGGGAGTGTGATGATCCGATCTGTCTAAGCCCTATAAGTGTTGGATATCAAACTGGGTATAATACTGAGGTGGGAAGAAGGTATTATCTGGAGGTCCATGTGTTGGGTGAAGAAGAGTACGAATTCTCGCTAGATGAAATTTCATTTGCTTCCAACAGCCTCTGTGAAAATGCGGAGGTATTGCCGGTTGACACTTCTTTTTTCGTAGATTTTTCCGATGCCCTGTATGGGTCGACGCCCTGCCGTTATGATGGTGGTCCACTCAAATATTATAGGGTCTTTGGAAATGGAAGTATACTGAATCTGTCATATGCCAATTATACACCATCTGTTTTTGAAGGCAGTTGTTTCGAACCAATATGCCCGGCAATCACTTTAACAAACGAGCTCTCTTTTCCTACGGGTGAAAATGTTGAGTATTTTGTTGCCTTACGTGGTGATCCATATAATGTTGGTGAATTCTATGCCTATTTTTCTTCGGATAGAGCGGTAAATGATTCCAGAGAAAATGCTTTAGTGATTCAATGCGGAGATTCACTGATTGCATCACTAGTCGGTGCATTATTTGATCCGTTAGATAATTATAATGTTGAAGGACCTCCGGATATCTGGTTTGAGATCTCCGGATCCAACCGTTATGTCACTTTGGAGAATGGTTTTACTTCCGGTGATAATACCGGCAATATAACTTGGGAGATTTTTGCTTCATCTGATGATCAGAGTTTGCAACAATTACCGTCATTTTACTTTGATGAACAGATTTATGTTTACTTAAAATCTAATACCTCTTATTTCGTAAGAGTCTCCGGAAATACTCGCGAGGCATTTTATTTGAAAGCTACCTGCAGAGACGCGGCATTAAATGATGTTTGCCAATCTGCGATTTCATTTTTACCAGGGGATACGATTGAAGGGGTAAATATCTTTGGAGCTGAAAATAGTGCTGATCCGTGTCCCTACTTAAATGATGATGTTCAATCCGATATCTGGTATAGCCTGGAAGGTGATGGAAAATACTACGAATTTATTTTTGAGCGTGCGATCAACGGTGCACAATATGCTTTGTATCAGGGTTCGTGCACATCTTTGGAATGCATCGGATCATTTCCTCTATATGATTATTCGGAAAGAAATGTATTGAAAGTCTTTCTGGAAAGAGGCCAAATTTATTTTGTAAAAATATTTAGTAGCAGCTCGAATTCCAATGACCAGCATTTTCTTTTTTATTTGAGCGAAGCAGAAATAGCGACGAATGATCTTCCCTGCACTGCAACTTTATTGAATTGCGGAGATATAATTGAAGATTCGACGACCAATGCTACTAATAATGATCTTTTATGCGATGGGTCGGAGTCTGACGCTTCTGGAGTGTGGTACAGGATAGAAGGCCAGAATAAATATTATGAGCTTGCATCGAACTATGAAGTTGAAAATGATCTGGCCTATGCACTGAATCCTGTACTTTTCAGCGGAACCTGCAATGAACTAAAATGTGAATCCGAAAGATTATATCGCTATCAGAATAAATTCGTCTTTTATGGTAAGAAAGGAGTCACTTATTACATTTTGTTTAACGATGCCATACCTGTCCGATTGAGATTTAGTTGTGTAGATGAACCAGGAAATGATTCCATATTAAAAGCAAAACGGATCACCCAGGGAGTTACCTATCAGGGCTATGCATTTAATGCCAGACGAGAGGATTATGCAGTATGTGGTAGCCGGTCCGATGCATTGAAAGACATCTGGTTCAGGATTACGGGCAATGACGAATTCCTTTTCGTCAATGATGGAGTTGATTATTTACCGGTCAATAGTTATTTGGGAGAGGTGTATACGAAAAGCAGTATTTTTTACAAATGTACCGGGTCATTCGATGGGAACCGGTTTTTTCTCAAGAAAGGGGTAGAGTATTATATCCGGTTGATTATTGGTGACCCTGTGCTTGTTTCAGGATTCTCAGGTGACTACGAAATTACCTTTACGACCCACCCCCGGATCGAGTTTGATGATTGCGCAACCGCTCATGATCTACGCTGTGGTGAGGAAATTATTGTAAATACGAACTATGCCACTGACGACAATCAAAATATTTGTGGAGAAGGAGGGGTAGGAAGTAAGAATATCTGGTTTTCAGTCGAAGGTAATGATTCGTTTAAAGAGATAGTGATGGAAGGGCCTGATGGTGCTTTTACCGGAAATCAGGTTTTTATTTTTACCGGCAGCTGTGATTCACTGGAATGTCTGGGGCCGGGGAATTTCATATATGCAGTTTCAGGTCGTACATATTTTTTCAATGTGGTGA
>JAGQWZ010000183.1 GCA_020436835.1 Saprospiraceae bacterium
ATTATTTCCCAGGACTTCCTTCTATGGTGCTATTGGAGGTATTTTAATAATGTCCGGTGCCATTATGACTCACCTGCTAATTTTGGGTATTATTGTCAATAATGATAACGGCACTCTTTTTGCACTCGCCCTGACCGCCTTTATGTGTTGCAGCGCTATCGTACTAATTAAGAAAAAAGCGTATTTTCCAAAAATAGTCCACTGATGATAAAAAGTAACAAGATTAATAAAATTACAAGGCTTATGAATTCAGAGCACTGGCCAATCTGGGTTCTTTATGTTCCGGTTTGGATACAACATTTTTGGCTATCTATGAAGGTGGGAAATCTGTTCTTCTTTCTCAGAACGAATCCTTCCATTGATGGCTTTATCCTGAGTGATTCCAAATTTAATACCCTACAATTGGTGCCAGAGGCATACCGGCCAAAATCAATTCAAATAAATGAATCCATGTCACTTTCCGAAGTGAAAGACCAAATGCAATTTAACGATATTTCTTTTCCGGTCGTTCTTAAACCAGATATCGGATATCGTGGTCTGAAAGTTCTGAAAATCGATGATGATCTGGCCCTGGAAAATGCCGTGCGAGATATTGGCACTACTTTCCTTTTGCAGGAATTCATCGATCACAGTCTTGAGATCGGATTATTCTACTACCGGTTTCCCAATCGTGAGCATGGGGTAATTCCTTCACTGACAATAAAAAACTTTCTGACAGTCACCGGAAATGGCAAACAAACACTCGGTAAGCTGGTCGGGGCAAATCCCAGAGCTTTAAGACATTTAACCAAATTGGAAAAAAACTTTGGTGAACAATGGAACGAAGTGATTCAAAAAAATCGAAAGATTATTCTTGAGCCCATCGGTAATCACAACCGTGGCACGGAGTTCAGAAATGCAAATCATTTAGTAAACGAAAATCTGTGTAAGGTTTTTGACCAGATGTCCGCTGAAATGCCAGGCTTCTATTTTGGCAGGTTTGACATTAAGACTCCTTCATTGGATCATTTAATGCAGGAGAAAGAATTCAAAGTTCTGGAAATTAATGGGGTTGGTGGTGAGCCCACCCATATTTATGATCCTCAGTCTACATTTATAAATGCATGGCGGGACCTTTGTCATGTTTGGCGCACAGCAGCTAAGATAGCTCAGATAAACTTTCAGCAAGGAGTACCAAAACCCTCCTTTGCCGAAGCCTATACCAAATGGAAAGCGTACTACAACTACCGGTCAAAATTGGCTTAATGGACATGGTCTGCGCAAGATTTAGTTGGAATGCAAAATAATTTTATTTGATTCTCTTCAGCTGGCAATTAGATTCTACGATATCAGTCATCGATTTACTGTTGAGGTTGTCCTTGTTCCATTGCCGGATTAGGATTTGTATTCCCATTAGAAAAATTCGAAGTAAACGTCCGGTACAGGAAAGTGATAAAAGGTGCTGCGATAAAATACATCCACTTATGGATCTCCTGAATATCGTTTTGAATGTAGGCATTATATGCGGCCAGCATCTCGTCATCCCATACGATGCAAACCAATCCCACGATAAAAGTGAGCAGTATCCATATTTTATTCAACTGGAACCAATTCCGGAAGTCTGCATTCCTCCTTTCATATGCAATGGCAAAAAGGGTTAGGAAATATATCACCACACCAGCAGTCATAATAAAGAATTCGTGTTGCAGGAAGTCCAGGGTATTATCTAGCATAAATTGGGCATTTGATCAATTAAACAAATCGAGTATCCCGACAAAGCAAGGTCTCTTTCTAAATAAGAGTGCAACCAAACCGGTCGATCGTTACCCATTTTCCAGAAAATGGAAAAAAATATAAACCCATCCAACTGAGCAAGACCACTCTTACTACTGATCAAGATCAGTTGTTTGTTGTGATTGCCTGCCTATTTTTATTGTTTCAAAATTCTCAGAATTCTCGTGAGCCGATTATATCTACTTATTTATAAATACCTGCTCCTCAGGGAGTACAAATGGTCTGGGGAACCAGATGCGTCGACAAAAAATGGTCAGGCTGGCAGAATTTGCCAGCCTTTTTTTATGCCCCAGACCAAACGAAAAATTATGAAAATGAACCCTGGTAAAATTTAAAATGGGAACTCGACAACATTAAAGTACTAAATGATGAGAACGACACTTACTCAAACCATACTTATCCTTCTTGTTTACACTTTTAGTAATACAAATACAAATCTATATTGTCAGGATGAAGTCCCTTCAGAACCAGATTTGTCCCGAAATGCATTGGAAAATGCCATCGGGAGCGGATACATAATCAGCAATAGTCAAAACATCGATCTCACCATAGGAGGTTTTATTGAGGTTGATGCAATGCATGATTTTCTTTGTCAGAACAATTCGACTTTTTTTCGTGCCTCAGAGGTCAAGGTCCCGAATTCCGGGGGTGGCAAAACTCAATTTAACCTAGGCGATACCCGGCTCCGATTGGCCGCCTCCAATCACCGGACCGGGGAAGGGACCTTCAAAGGCATTGTGGAGATCGATTTTCGCAATGCCGGCAATGCACCCCGGTTACGGCATGCTTTCATAGAATACAAGGGCATTGGTTTCGGGCAATACTGGTGCAACTTCGGGGATCACCTGATTTTCCCCAATCTTGTAATCAACACGGGAGGGCCCAATGCACTGCTTCTGGTTCGGCAACCTCAAATACGGTATAGCAGAAAATTCCTGGATACGGAAATCACCGTCAGTGTCGAGGAAAACAAATTCAGTGTCGCCGACCTGCCCGCTGATTTGCGGGGCCGTGAGGTCTTTCCCGATCTGACCGCCTCTTTCAAGCAGATCATAGGCGAAAGTTATCTACGTCTGAGCTTCCTGACTCACCCGATTAGCTACAGCAATATTGAAGAGGTGCAACAGGCACATACCGTGGTGGGATTTGCAGGTAATCTAACCGGCAATATTAAGATGAATCCAAATAACCGGATAAAGTTTCAAACGGCCTATGGCACTGGATTTTCGCATTACGTCGAGGACCTGAGCAAGCTCGGACTCGAAGCAAAATCAAACAGAGATCAACTGGAGCCCTTGGCACTCCTTGCCTGCTGGTTGTTTTTAGAACACGATTGGAATGACCAGTGGAATTCCACACTGGGATGGGGTTATAATCGTCTTGAAAATAACCAGAATCTGGCCAACAATGCGATGAAGGAAACTCATTTCGGAGCTGCAAATATTTCCTATCGTCCCAATGATTTCATCCGCACCGCCCTGGAATTCATGTACGGTTCGAGAATCAATTATGTAACGGATCCTAATATACCGGATCGCGGAAGAAACACCAGGTTGCAATACACCATGTTTTTTAGTTTTTAGAGACTAAACCTGCGTTACGGAGAGGGAAACTGCCTCCTCCCATTGGCGAGATCGAACAAATGGCCACTCTATTGCCTCTCAATAGTTCAAACTGGAATTAAATGTCCTTTTATGACTATTAGTAATGATATTTCAATTGAGATCCTTAATAATCTGGTACTGATTCAGAATGATCGCATCTCCGGATATCGTAAGGCTATCGATGAACTGAAAAATGGTAAGGACAAAGATCTGCGGGCACTCTTCCGTCGCATGGCGGAGGAAAGTGAAAAGCTTAAAGTGGAATTGGTTACGCTTATAGAGGCAATGGGAGGAAAAGTCATTACCGGCACCACCAATTTGGGTAAGGTATATCGTACCTGGATGGATATCAAGGCTTTTTTTAATGATGCAGAAAGGTATGCGATCCTGGACAATTGCGAAGAGGGTGAAGAAGCCGCACTCATTGCCTACCAGGATGCTTTAGAGACAGATGGTCTGACCAGTGACGTTTTTAATTTGCTAAAGCGTCAGCAAACCCAACTGAGCCGGTCCCACACACACATCAAAACATTAAGAGACAACCAGACTGTTTAATTTAGTACTTTATAAGGCTATTGAACCGTCACTTTCGATCAAAATATCTTGAATGGGAGAATTGGATCAAACTGTCGAACAAATCTACGTTGTCCAAATCTCCTATTCTTGATTGATCGATAAAGTAAATGCCTGCAAGTAAAAACAAGTTATTTCTCACAATTACGATTATCAGTCTCCTGGTAGTAGCATTTCTTGCCATTGTCCCCATTATAATAAGGAGCAAAATCGATCATCTAGTGAAGGAGAAAGTGCCTCGGCTCGAATATGAAGCTCTAAATGTCTCTCTGCTCAGAAGTGAGATCAATTTTCGGGAAATAAAAGGTGGGTATGACCTGCCCGGTAACTCATCGAGTATTGAAGGTACTATCGCTTCTATCACCTTTGGTGAGCTCTCCTGGATTAAACTTCTAAAGAACGTGATCGATATTGGAAAGATCCGCATTACCCGTCCCGATCTGGTAATATGGAAATCAGATTCCTCACTAGAAGAATCCGGCACTAAAAAGATGGGGGCAGACAAAGAGAGGTCGATTCATATCGGAGATCTACAGTTTGAAGAAGCCAGTCTGAATATTCTAGACAGTGGGGATTCACTGTCCTTGCTATCCATCGATACCATGAATTGTCTCTTTCGGGACATCCGCCCGGGAAAATCCAACTTTCAGTGGAAGGATCTCCTGCATAATTTTGAATTTGATCTTCAATGCCTTTACACTTATGATACCAAGAGACTGCATAATATTTCCATCAATAGCATTTCCGGAAACTCGCACGACAGCCTATTGACGATCTCCCAATTTAATATGGTACCGGGCATATCGGACCTGGACTTTATGCATAAAATCGAGAAACAGACACACCGGATGTTCGTGAGCATCCCGGCCATTAATATTTACCAAATTGCTTTTATTGAATTGCCATCCAGGAAACTACGATGTGGCGAAATCTCGATTCCCTTTCTGGAATTATCAGCATTCTTAGATAAGAATAAAAGCAAAAAGGACCATGCCGTAAAAAAGTTACCTCAAAACGCATTGGCAAAAATGGATTTTAGCGTGGATGTCGATTCTATGACCCTCGAAAATGGCTATTTCAAATATTCGGAATTGATTCCCGGTCGAAAGAACCCGGGGGAAGTGTCTTTCGAAAAAACGAAAATGGTGATCCATCATTTGACCAATGACAGTCTCCGGATAAAAGAAGTAAAATCTACGGATCTTTTCGTCAAATCGGAGCTTTATGGAGACGGTCCTATCCGGCTTCAGATGCAGGTACCATTGAGCAAAAGTCCCTGGACTTATTATCTGCAGGGACAACTGACCGGGTTTGCCCTGCCGGCGGCTAATCAAATCATCGAACCGTCGTTTTCTATGTTCTTTCGGGATGGTTATGTATCTGAATTAAGTTTCCAGGCGACCGCCAATCCAATCGAGACCACCGGCAATATCAGCTTTTTCTACCGGGATCTGGACATTGATTTCCAGGATTCCAAATTTGGCAAAAGAATATTGGACAATATCGTGGAGGCCTTTGTTTTTCCCCAGGAAAATGTCAAAACAAAAAAACATAATCTGGGTAAAATATATTGCAAGAGGGATCAGAGCAAATCGATCTTCAACTACCTCTGGTTAGCAGTTTTTTCGGGAATACAATCAACTATATTACCCAATATAATTTTACCCAGAGAGTTGAAACATACCCGCGTAGATCCCGAGGGAAAAAACTAAGATGGAGAAGTGCATGGCAAAAAAGATCAATTTTCGCTATCATCGTAATAACAGATTTTGACATGACCAGTATCATTTAACTGCTTTACGGCAATTTATTACATTGTAAGACAAACGAACTCCGAACTGCCAGGTACGCTTTGATTCCACCTGACAAAAAAAGATTAATTCAGGTCAAAGAAAATGGAATAGACTCAAGGACACTCTGATCACGCATGATTTTACTAGCTCTACATTTGTTTTGAGTCTGTGTGTGAACTTTTAGAAAAAAAATATTACCATGATTCGAAGTGCATTTTTCATTTTTTTAGCATTATTTCCCCTTTCTCTTGCTCTACCCGCACAAAATTTTTCGGGTGGTTTTGCTTTCACCCTACCGCCATTCGACTCGACCTCGCAAGAGTTTTTACCAAATTTTCCCAGACACACTATTTCTGACTTCGTGCAATCCGCAGAAAATAAATTCATGTCAAATGGTCATCCGATTCGCTTCTGGGGAGTGAATTTTACCACGGGAGCCTGTTTTCCTGACAAAGAATTGTCGCCGGGTATCGCTGCACGTATGCGTAAAATGGGGATCAACCTGGTCCGGTTTCATCATATGGATAATCCCTGGACCAGCAGTAATGCCAGCATTTTTAATCGGAATGGTGTCACTACTGCCCTGAACACCTCCAGTCTTGATCGCTTCCATTTTCTCCTGAGTAATATGAAAGAAGAAGGGATATATGCCAATATAAATCTACATGTGAGCCGGACTTTTACGGAGGGTGATGGGGTTCTGTATGCAGATTCCATCCTGGATTTTGGCAAGGCCGTAACCATATTTGACCGTCAGTTGATCGACCTGCAGAAGCAATATGCCGCTCAATTGCTTACCACGGTCAATCCTTATACGAATCTGGCTCTGGTTGATGATCCGGTAGTTGCCATGGTAGAAATTACTAATGAGAATACCCTTTATGGTTTTTGGAAAGATGACCGGCTACAGCCTTTTTCCCGGGGAGGCGGAATCCTTAGCCGCCACGCCGATACTTTAGACCGCCTTTGGAATGAATTTATTGTCGGAAAATACCAGTCTCAATCCAACCTGATGAACGCCTGGTCCGTGGAAGGTTCTTCAGCTGCAGAAGAACTGTTGAAGGATGGCGGGTTTGAAAGCGGTAACCTGAATCAGGCATGGACACTGGAACGGCATGAGACAGCCGAGGCCTCGATGAGCGCCACTGCGATCAATCCCTACCAGGGAAATTATGCCGCAAGGGTGCAGGTTGATCAGATAACTGCCACCAACTGGCATATTCAATTTGAACAAAACGGAGCGTCGGTGCAAAAGGATTCTGCTTATATCATCCGGTTTTATGCCCGTGCTGATGCCACCCGGGAGATACAGGTCAATTCGATCCGCAATGCAGAACCCTGGACCTGGTATGGTGGAACAACCATCCAGCTTGGTACAGAATGGAAGGAATATTCCCTTTCGATCGTACCTCCCGAATCGAATAACGGCCTTACCAGGGTGGCCTTTATCATAGGAGGTGAAACCGGAACTTATTGGTTTGACAAAGTGAGTATGACCCTTGCCCAACAGAGTGGACTGGAAGACAACGAAGATCTGGCTCTGGGTAACATCCGGAGGATCTCCTATTCCGAACGGTTTAGTTTCCACGACCAGCGCGTTGCCGATATGGCAGAGTTCTACCTTAAACTGCAGCGGGACTACTATGATGAAATGTATGATTACCTAATCAACACATTGGGGGTCAAAGTTCCTGTCACCGGCTCTAATGCCTTCGGTGGATTGTATGAACCATACACCCATCAGGGCCTCGACTATATTGATGATCACGCTTATTGGGACCACCCCCGTTTTCCTAATGTAGCCTGGTCGCCAACGGATTGGATCATCAACAACCAATCAATGTTGTCCAATGACTATCTGGGCACCATCCCGGGCATATTCGGTGGCTACCAAATACAAAGCAAACCTTTTACCATAAGCGAGTATAATCACCCTCAACCCAATATCTACCAGATAGAGATGGTGCCGGTCCTGGCGGGATATGGATCCTTTCACGGAGCAGATGGCTTTATGTTTTTTGAATATAACGGAGGAGATCCGGCAGATTGGACCACCGATGCACAGCTAAATTATTTCGCCACCCACCGGAACACTCCGGTCATGGCACTCTTCCCAATCTTTAGCTACGCTTTCCAGCATGGCCTGATTCAGGAAGATCAGAATCCGATCCTCACCCGTTATAATCCGCTTTATTTAAACAATCTGGCCCAGCTCGACAACCAGGGACGTTGGGGATCTTTCTATCCCTATGATAATCATCTGGCACTGACTTCTGCGATAAAAGTGGCTGATTTTGATGCCCCGTCTATGGATGTACCGGTAGATCAGATAAGTGACCCTCCCTATAAAACGAGCACCGGGGAAATAACTTGCGATCCCCGTCAATCTACCTTGCAGATCGTTACGCCAAGATTAGAATGTGTTGCGGGACCACTCAACCGTACATTCTCGGCTACTCAAAACATGGAGGTCATACAAGGTGACAAACACGGTGTCGTCAGTTGGCTATCTCTTACAGATGATCCGCTCAATACCACTGAAAAGTCCGTTCTTGCCATTGCCTCCCGCTTTCAGAATCAAA
>JAGQWZ010000184.1 GCA_020436835.1 Saprospiraceae bacterium
ACTATGTAATCTATGTCCCTATGTGGTGTTAATAAACTACCCGGTTCCGACAAATCCATTTATCTAACCACATAGGCACAATAGTAGACATAGTCTTTTTCCACAGGTATAGATATCATCAGATTCATAGCTAAATTCTTTGCCAAACTACTAGGTGACTTATGTCCCTATGTGGTGTTAAAAAACTGACCGATTCCGATAAATTCACTTATTTAACCACATAGGCACAATAGTAGACATAGTCCTTTTCCACAGATATAGATTCCTAGGACCATAGCTAAATTCTTTACCAAACTACTAGGTGACCTATGTCCCTATATGGTGTCATAAAACTACCCGGTTCCGATAAATTCCATTTATTCAACAGTTATCCGGTAGCCAGGAAAAGTCGTTGTGAAATGTCCTAATTCAAAGTGCGGTATTCTTGTGGAGTATATCCAGTTTTAGCCTTAAAGAGCCGGCTAAAATAATGAGGATAATTGAAGCCCAGATTAAAAGCAATTTCACTGACACTATGATCACTATTAAGTAAGACACTTTTTGCCTTCTCTACGATAAAATCGTTGATATGATCCTTGGCACTCCGGCCGGTTTCTTTCTTCAGCAAATCACTAAGGTAATTTTGGGATAAATGTACCTGATCGGCAAAATATTGAATGGTGGGTGCACCCTGGTCTAACAGCAAATCAGAATTAAAATATGCTTTTAAATTGTTCTCAAACTGAGTGACCACATCTTTATGATGATTTGTCCTGGTATTAAACTGGCGCTCATAGAATCGCAGACAATAGTTTAGCATGAGCTCCAGGGTGGAGACGATCACATTCTGGCTATGATTGTCAATGCGTTGCTTATATTCATTTCGGATCATAGAAGCACAATCCGTGAGAATCTGCTCTTCCGAATCTGACAAATGCAGTGCTTCATATACCTCGTAATTAAAAAATGAATATCGATCAATATTTTCACCCAGCGAGGATGACCGCACCAGATCAGGGTGAAAAAAAAGCATCCAGCCACTACCTGAATTTTCTTCAATCTCTTCCGTGGGAGCAACGACCTGGCCCGGGGCAGTGAATACCAGCACTCCACCGTCAAAATCGTATTGATTTCTTCCATATTGCATTCCGCAATTCGAGCCTTTAAGTGCAATATAATATAGGTCCGTCATTAGCCGGACACCAACCATTTCCTTTGGAATACGTAACTGGGATTCATCCAAGATCGTAATCAGAGGATGTTTCGGACTCTCCAATCCGAGCAACTGGTGTCCTTCACTGACCGATCTGATATGCATTATTGAATCACTCATCGATTATTTATTGAAATAACAAAGGTGCGCATTCAGCGGTTCTTGCAAAAACACATAATCCTGAATGGAGAACACAAAAGAAGGATCATCAGCGATCAACTACTACCTTCCATTCGAATCTTACAAGACTTCACCGATAGCCAAAATATTGGCTTCGAGATCAACCAATTATGCGTTATAGCTTTGCTTTTTTTGAAAAATTGGTATGCACTTAACATCTAATAGCGGTATAGCGCATTCATCTTGGCGTAGGGAGCCGGCAGATTTTCCTCTTCCGTCAGGTAGACGTTCCCGCCTTTCAAAAAAGTCTCTACCACCGCTAAATTCATAAGGGAGACTGCGGGTGCATCAGAATTATCCCGGATTTCGACCTTATTATTTGCCTGATCATAGATTCCGAATATGTCAGAACGATTCTCCACAAATAGTGTTTTAATTTTTCCATCCAAAGCGGCTGAAATAATATCTTCTGTCTCCGTGGAGGTGAGTGGGCTATCCCTCTTCTGTTGAAAGAATTCGATATCCTCTTTCCGGTCCTGATTGAACCACGGTTTTACGATTTCCCATGACTTTTCATGCAAAAGCAACCGATCCATTTGAGCAGGATCGGTGGATAAATGTTTCTCCAATAAGAAGTTGTAGGAATTCACCTTCTGATAGATGGAAAATAATTGATCCTGGGCAACTACCACCATCGGAGGGTCCTCATCATGCAGCATCTTCATCAAACCTCGATCGACAGCCCGAAAAAATTCGAGTATTTCTTTTTTTTCTTTTTGTTTACCTGCACCCTGGCCATGAAATATCGTACCATCCTGCACAGATTGCTGGGTTCTGAATTGTAAATTCTTCTGCTCGTAATCATAGCCGACCCGCTCCTCCATTTCAGCTGGTACCAGATCTTCGATGATCACATCGGAAATTGAATACCTCGTTGCCTCGAAAAATTCAACCTGATCCTGGGTCAGTGCCAAAATAAAAAACCTTCCATCACCCGTAAACATCGGCATTAGAGGTTTTAGGTAAAAATGATTCGCCACATAGTTGAAAGCTTCAAATTTAATGGGCAGGGTGAATTTCAACATTTCATCTTTATGAATAAATAATGCCAGGCCATCCGATTGATGACTCCAAAATGTAGAATCTTCAACTAATTCTTTGACCGGTTTAAGATAACGATCAATTTCCAGCTCTGTAAATCCTTCTTTTTCCAGCTTTTTCCCAACCGCTTTCATCTCGTTTTTCAATACGAGCGCATCTGATTTTTCCGAAACTTCTTTTCCTGAGCGGTGAGTGGGTAGGTAAATTGACGTACAAGCTGTATCATGTATTTCCGCAAGATACTCCAGTGCTTTTCGAGTTATTAATGGCATTACTTTTTTTTTTAAAATCGTTGTGTTTTCAATATTGGCTCATAGCGCGCTTACGTGTTGTCATTTTCTTATCCAAGGATCTTATTTCTATTTCAGTAACTTAATCTCAGAACGAAAATCCAAGGGAGCCTGCACACACAGTGCAGGCATCTTGGGTTGTAATTCTCCTAATTATACCAGGACAGCGTTCTCGCTTGCTTTTTTATGATATTCATTTACCGCAGGCCAGTTAATTATCTTAAAAAATGCATCGACATAATCTGCCCGTCTGTTTTGATAATGCAGATAGTAGGCATGCTCCCATACATCGAGACCGAGAATCGGAATTCCATTTTTGTCCACCACGTCCATCAGGGGATTGTCCTGATTAGGTGTGGAAGTAATAAAGAGACTTCCTTCCGGTTCATCCATACACAACCATGCCCATCCTGATCCAAATCTCGATAGGGCAGTCTTGGTGAATTGCTCTTTAAATGAATCAAGACTACCAAATTTTGCAATGATGGGATCTTTCATTCCTGATCCTTCTATGGATTGATCCCCGCCATTAGGCGATAGAATTTTCCAGAAAATCGAATGATTATAAAATCCTCCGGCATTATTTCTCACCGCTGCCGGATGATGCGAAACTTTTGAAAGGATTTCTTCAATAGAGCTATTTTCAAGGTCAGTTCCTTCAATAGCTTTGTTAAGTTTATCCGTATAACCCTGATGGTGTTTGGTCAGGTGAATCTTCATCGTTTCAGCATCTATATGCGGTTCAAGTGCATCGAATTGATAGCTCAATTCCGGCAATAAAAATTTCATAATAATATATTTTAAGTTAAAAAATCACTTAGATCAAACGCATCCACTCAGATAGGTCATGGATTTAGTAGCACAGCAGTATTACTTTGAATGAGATGCATTGCCTAAGATTTAAGCAATTGATCTATAAGTAAGACGAGTAAGAATAGGCTATGTTCAGTTCCAAAAAAAAAGAATGATAAAGAATTTACTTTACCCGAGGGAAAGCTTCGCCGATAACTGTCATCTTAGCACTATCCAAGGACCCATTTTACGAACTTGAATTACTAATTTTGCAATCAGACAATTTTCTCATGAGGTTCACCTGGCTGATTATAACCATTGTCAGTGCAATATTATTGATAGGAAATTATTTCCTTTCCACTGCAGATCGAATGGAGGGATGGGATCAGAACATCCAGCTCTCCGGAAGCGATTCCGACTCCATCTCATTCGAAATAATCGACAGCATACTGCAAACTTCTATCAGAGATGCCGTCATTCCGGGGGCTGTAGTACTTGTGAACAGAGATGGAAAAACCATTTACGAGCGTGCATTCGGATATGCCCAACTTTACGCATTTGGAAAAAAACCACTCACAGCTCCCGAATTGATGACCAGTCAGCACCGCTTTGACCTTGCCTCGCTCACCAAGGTTTTTGCCACCACCTTCGGCATCATGCTGCTGTATGAGCAGCACAAAATTGATCTGGAACTGCCGGCTTACCGTTACCTTCCGGAATTTCGGAGTCAGTCGAAAGACAGCATCACGATCCGGCATTTACTAACCCATACCGCCGGTTTACATCCATGGAGACCAATCTACTATCATGCGAAAACACCGGCGGAATCCCGTCGCTACATCACCCATTTGCCACTGAAATATCCGGTGGGAGCAGGGAGACACTACAGTGATCTGGGTTTTATGTTACTCGGCTATATTATCGAAGAGTTGTCCGGAGTATCGATTGACTCCTTTCTATCGGAAAACTTATACCAGCCCTTAAGCCTCGAGTACACTTCCTTCAATCCGGATCCTAATGGACCTCCTTTTGCCGCCACTTCACATGGAAATCCTTTCGAAAAGAAGATGGTTTTCGAAGATGATTTCGGATATGACTGCGATGAGGATCCAACAAGCTTTACCGGATGGAGAAATTATGTGCTGAAGGGGGAGGTGAATGATGGCAATGCTTATTACGCCCATCAGGGTGAGGCCGGACATGCCGGTCTGTTCTCCACTGCACAAGAATTGAAGATCCTACTTGATCTGTTGTTAAATCAGGGTCAATATCGGGGGAAGCGAATTCTAAGTGACAAGACTATAAAAGCCTTTATCAAGAAAGACCGTTTCGGTCACGGTTTGGGCTGGGCCATGTCACCTGATGCCATACCCGTCAAAAATCTGCCTGCCGGTTCCTTTGGACACACCGGCTTTACCGGCACTTTTGTAGTAGGAATCCCCAAATACCATTTAAGTGTGATTATACTTACGAACCGGCAAAATCTGGATGTAAATTCCGATGGCACCTACAATTCACTGACAGGACTTCGAATGGCTGTCACTGAAACGATCCTAGACCTTGTCGCGAGACAATAGATCCTGTGCCCTGATTAGAATGCTACTACATTCGCCTGCAATCTTTTACCAAATTTCCTGACCATAAACGGGCAAACGGGTACAAAAATCCGAGAACGAACTTTTGCACCAGGAACGGTACGCCACTAACTCGGATTTCATCCGAAAACCGGTGCAGCAGGAGTACACTTTCGAAGAATCCCGGAACACCCCGGGATGTGGTTTGCTCGTTGTTAGCCAGCATGGCCAGTGTTTCAAAAAATTGTACGGTTTTCAAAGCAGGAGTTACCCGCCACAACACCCGGGCCTTCTGTACACCACCATTCCACATGGAATGATCTGTATTGGGTGGTATGATAAATTCCTGATTTCTCCTTACCACTTTCAGATCTCCACCCATACGGACGATTAATTCACCCTGAAGTATTTTGAAGTACTCGGTTTGATACGGGTGATAATGTCGGGACGGTTCAGGTGAAAAAGCCGGATAAATCACCTCCATGACCAAATTATTTTCAACGCCATCATCGCCTGATTCCAATATCCTATACTCATATCCCGACGCAGTATTTCGAATCGTTTTCATGCAAATCTTATTCTCAGTTGTCAATTCGTTCGATAGGATTATGAATAGCCGGGACTGTCTTTAAGTATGCCCAAATTGCTTTGGCCTCCTCATCGGTCAATTGAGTGAAAGGGGTCATCGGAAAACGTAGTGCCGGACCGGCAGGTCGGATACCAGTTCGGAGGGCTAAGATGAATTGATCTTCTGTCCAGTTGCCCAATCCGGTTTCGCGGTCCGGAGTGAGGTTGCGGCTCACAATCGGGTGTCCTTCCACATCCTGCATTTTATTGCCACCACTTAGATATCCCGGGGTCTTTTCAGGTTCGTCTTTGTTTAAAGTCATAAAGTCCGGGCTATGGCAACTGTAACAATCCAACTTTCCATCAACGAGATATTTACCGAGGGCAACCTCATCTCCTGGTGTTGGATCTGGAATCGGTGTAAGAGGATAAGGGGCCGGTTTGAGTATAGTGTTGCAGAGAAGTTTGCCAAGAAAGGAAGCTTGTACCCTGGGCTGAGCCTTTCCATTGCCAGCCAATTCCGGTGCATCTGATTTCAGGTAGGCAATCACATTCTGCAGGTCGGAATCAGTGAGGTGGTTAAATAATGGCATGAAGGGAATAAAGTCACCATCTCTCTGAATGCCGGTGCGCAAAAGATAGGCTAATTCAGCTTCTGAATATTGACCGGCACCATTGACCGGATCGTTGGTGATGTTTGCTGACCAGACCTTTCCAAACATGGACGGAATCTCCGGTAAATATTTTCCTTCCAATTTACCATTCGGTGCCATATGACAATTATTACAGACCAGTGCGAAAGTTCTCTTTCCTTCGGCGACCATATGACTGTCGGCAACAAATTCCGGATAATCCGGAACTTCTACTTTATATTTTGGTAAATCATTAAATTCAATATAAGCCCCTCCAATAATCAGGAGCAGAAGAATGAAACCCAACATTATTCCAAATACTTTGAGCGCTTTTTTCATATTTAATTATAATTTTCTGCGTCAAAACTGCATTAAGAATTGATCTTGCACCAGGCACTCATGCATGAGCTGTGCGATCAGAGACATGAAACGGGGAAAAACGAATCCGAAGTGGAAAAGGAACTAGGGGACTGTAATATTTTGATGAATAATATAAATTGGAAGTATTTGTATCAGATCAAATCCCGATCCGGACCATCTGCATCATTAAAAGCAATTCCAGATAAACCATTGAATGATCAGGAGGGAACAAAAGCAGCCATTCAGACATCCCGATTTTGAATATCGCAGACCACCAGACTTAGTCAGGGAAATAAAATAGCTGGAAAGTTAATTCGGGCCGTTAGAATCCTGAAAAGATCATTCTGGGATTTTGATGACGATCTTACCCTTTACTTTGCCCTGCATAAAGTAATTCATTGCTTCAGGAACTTCAGGCAATGGATAGGTACGGTCGATCATGGCTTTAATGATCCCATTATTGAGAATTCCACTCATCTCCTGAAGAATTTCCGGATCGGGACGATGAAAAAGCAGTTGCATTTTCTTTCCACTTTGCTGGCCGGATATCCTCTCATACAAGGTATAGAGTGGGGCTATAAAAAATAACCTTAAGATTGCCGGCGTACTGCCCCCGATCACGACATACCGGCCATTGGCTTTCAAAGCATTCCGATACTCACTTAGTGGACGATAGGAGACCACATCCAAAATCAAATCGTACCTAAGATCTCTTCTGGAAAAGTCCTCTTCAGTATAGTCAATCACTTTATCCGCACCCAAGGCTCGCATAAAGTCCAATTTCTCCGGTCGATCGATCGCGGTGACCGTTGCTCCAAAATGTTTTGCAATCTGAATCCCAAAAGTACCGACACCTCCTCCGGCACCAATCAGCAAAATACTCAGGCCATTGGGGATGGCACCGGAAATATGCAAACCGGACCAGGCTAATACTGCGGCCTGCGGGATGGCTGCAGCCTCCTCAAAAGAGATATTGTGTGGTTTTGGAGCTAAAGCATTTGCTTTTACTTTGACGTATTCTGCAAATCCACCCCAACCAGATTCTGAAATATCTCCATAAACAGCATCGCCAACTTTCCAGTCGGTGACTTCCCTCCCAACGGCTTCCACCGTTCCGGCAATGTCTGCACCCAGCACCTGATAACGAGGTTTGAATATGCCACCCAGTCGGGCCAGAAATGGCTTTCCGCGCAGAAGGTCCAAATCCCAGGAATTGATTGATGCCGCTCTCACTTTAACCAATATCTCTTTTTCGTCCGGAACAGGACACGGTATTTCAGCATAATGAAGATCTGCAGGAGATCCATATTTGTGGTAGACTATTGCTTTCATTGAAGTTCATTGTTTACCCACTTTCGGACCGGTTTCATCACATCTTAACATTTCTAAATGTATCCATTTCGATCCAGAGCATGACGTAAACCGGAACTTCTTAGGCAAATGCCCCTTTTGGCATGATGTGGAAACCCAATTCCATCACTCTTTTCTGTATTTCATCTACACTTAAGACCACGCTGGAGTAGATGGTGAGTTCGGCAGGAAATGTCTTATAGTTGATAACGACATCCTTGACACCCTCCATAGACAGTAGATGATTCTTAATTTTTTTTAAATCATTGTCGGTCTTTGCATTGGTGCCAAAAATTTTTCCTTGACTTCCGGGGACAATATTTTCTGACAGTAAACTCATAGCTTTCTTTTTAAAAATAAGTCGATCTGAAAGTGGACTCTTGACGGATAGAATGCTGACTTAAATCTTAAGTGAATACTTTGGGCATTATAATCAGTCATTGTTTATCCACCTGAAGTTTCGACGAAATCTCTATAATTTTAACACAGGCACCAAAGAAGTCGTTCCTCATTTTCCCGGGTTCA
Organism: Saprospiraceae bacterium; assembly: GCA_020436835.1. Taxonomy (GTDB): domain Bacteria; phylum Bacteroidota; class Bacteroidia; order Chitinophagales; family Saprospiraceae; genus JABDMH01. The sequence goes on from JAGQWZ010000184.1 coordinate 8,504, forward strand.
TAGAGTCTTCCTCGCTGAGCCGTCATTAACCTGAATTTTTAGTTTCCCAGATATCTTTATAAATCCATTCCAGGAAAAAACAGATTGCTATCACTGACCACGCGATAATAATACCCACCGGATTCGAGCCAAATTGTTGTATAGTTAAAACGATCGTGGCAGAAGCCGAAAGAATAGTACCGGTCAGGGATGAGACCGGATTCGTATTCGTCTCTTTGGCCAGCTTAAAAGCTACATAATTGACCATGCTGAAAATCAGGAGAAATCCGACGCTTCCTGCAGTAGAAATACTTTCCAACTTAAGCATGTTAACCAGCATTAGAGTCAGGACCGCAGAAATAATCAAGCCGATAGGTTGATTCCAAAGTTTGCCTGATAACTCATGTGGTAATTCATCACTTTCAGCAATGACGTAACTAACCCGGCTTCCTCCATAGAGGGTCGCGTTTATAGCGGAGAAAGTCGAAATCAATGCAGCTATGGTAATTATGCTAAATCCCCATTGACCAAGCTGAGGTTTTGCTGCTTCTGCCAAAACATAATCCTGAGCAGAAGAAATTTTTGAAAACGTCAGAGCACTTACAGTGACGCCCGCAATCAAAATGTAGAGGATCATCACAAAAATGACAGAATAAAAATAGGCGCGGCTTATATTTCTTTTGGGATTTTCCAGATCAGGAATAGCATTGGCTATCAATTCAAAACCTTCATAGGCGACAAAAATCACCATACCGCCGGTTAGCAAATTAATTGGATCTTTCCAGTTTTTAAATTCCAACTGATCCAAATGATTCTCACCAAAGAGCCCGTAAATTCCAATGACGACAAACCCTGTAAGAATTAATAATTTTACAATAACTGCATAGGATTCTATCTTACTGACTACGTCCAAACTATAATAATTAATCGCGGTGGCCAATAAGACGATTCCGGAGGCATACAGGTGAAAGTCTTTTGATTTATCGCCCGTGATCGAGTACAGATTAGGTGCATAGGATCCGAATGCGGAGGCATACAAAGCCAGCATAATAATATAGCTGATCCACAGCAAATTATTTATACCCCCGCTAAAAACTGTTTTTCCAAATCCCTGATTAATAAATCTGACAGTGCCTCCTCTGTCCGGATACATTGCAGATAATCTGGCATAACTACCGGCGGTAAAAATTGCTATAATGCCGGCTAAAAAAAAGGCAACAGGGGTGCCTCCTTTCGCTAGCGATACCGCCAGTCCCAGAACTGCAAAAATGCCGCCACCGACCATGCCGCCAATGCCAATAGAAATGGCATTCCTCAATCCGATTTTTTCCTTCATTATTTCGAGGGATTAAAGTGAGGGATTAAGCGGCACAAAATCCGGGTTTGATCTAATTTGAACAGTCTAAACTTTGTAAAATTCAACCAGCTTACCATCGTAACCTGCCTGATCCACTCTTTCGATCAAGGCCAGACGGTCATCCTCACTCATATGTTTAAAAGACTTTGCCAGCGCTATTTTTTCCCGCATCATATCGGCATGATCAGGACCTGTGATGAGTACACTGACCGGCAGCGACCAGACGAAATGGATTGCTTGTTCCAGGCTGACGATATCCGGCACCATTTTAGGATTGTCGCCTCCATGGAAGTGCCTGGTACCTCCAAAAAACCCGCCATTGGAAAGTGTTTTCATGGCCAGGATGCCCATGTCCCGTTCTACAAGAATTGGTAATACATTATTTATAAAACTTTTATAGGTAGGGTCGAAGCAATTAATTGGCATTTGACAGGTTTCGAGAACCGTGGTTCGCTCCAGCATATGCTGATGTGCCCGGAAGTTGGCATGACCGGTAAAACCTATGAAACGGGCTTTGCCACTTTCTTTGGCTTTAATAGCTACGTCGAGTACGCCTTCGGCAATACGGCTGTCAACATCTTCCGGGCTGGTCAATGAGTGAATTTGCCAGAGATCGACGTATTCGGTTCTCATTCTGCGTAACGAATCTTCCAGATGTTGCTGAGCCAGAGCGCCTGTTTTACCGGTAGATTTTGTCATGATAAAAGCTACATCCCGATACTCCGGAACCAGGAAACGGCCGTATTTTTCTTCCGCACCACCGGAATTATAGGATTCCGCATTGTCAAAGAAACGTACCCCTCCTTCCAATGCAGCTTCCAAAATATCCTGGGCAGTTTTATCATCTGATTTGCCAATATGTGCCCCTCCCACTCCCAGCATGGTGACTTCCTCTCCGGTCTTTCCCAGTTTGCGCAGGGGCAACAACTCACCTAAGCGGTCACGCTTGTTACCGGGCATGCTTTGCAATTCAGCATTACTAACCATGATCCCAGTGGTCACGGCCGCGAGTTTTTTGAGGAAAGATCTTCTATCGCTATGCATAGACTAAGTTTAAGTTTAATAATGGATTTCCAACTAATGCGATCTGGTCGATGCACTCTAAAATACGGTAATTTCCCGCCTTCGTCGTCTTTCAATCCTTGAAAGTTTATCAAAGTCCAACCGCTTTTGATAACTATCTGCCCGCCATGAATGTTGGAAATGAGGATATTGAATTGAAAAAATGATAAATTCACACGATCATCAAGCCTATGAGGAGAAAGCTGAAATGGAAGAGAAAATAGAGAAACTAAAACTTTGGTTCGAGCAATGTGAAGGGACGATCACTGCATTTTCAGGAGGCATCGATTCTGCACTGGTGCTATACACATCCCATCTTTTTCTGGGTCACCGAGCCATCGGTTGTATTTCTATCTCACCCAGCCTCAAAAGAAAAGATTACTCCGAAGCGATCGATTTTTGTGACCGTTACGGGATCCATTTAGAGATCATTCAGACCAAAGAAATCGAAGACGAAAACTACCTGTCGAATCCGGCAAACCGCTGTTATTTCTGTAAAACGCACCTCTATACGGATTTACGAGTGGTCCAAAAGAAGTATCCCGGGTATCTTGTTCTGAACGGCACCAATAAGGATGACTTTCAGGATTATCGCCCAGGCTTGCAGGCGGCCAGGGAACATGAAATTCGTTCTCCCCTGGCCGATTCTGGTCTGAACAAGGAAGATGTACGGGCTCTCGGTAAATATTTCGGACTACCGAACTGGAATAAGCCCGCCAGCCCATGTTTAAGTTCCCGGGTACCTTATGGTGATTTCATTACTCCGGAAAAGTTAAAGCAGGTGGAAGATGCGGAGTCAATTTTAAACAAATTAGGATTTAAAGATGTGAGGGTCCGTCACTATGGCAAGGAGGCCAAGATCGAAGTACCTGCGGATGAATTACAGCGTCTTTCGAATTACAAGGAGCATATTCGAAAATCATTCGCTAACCTTGGTTTTGAAAGATGCAGGATCGATGAAGAAGGCCTGGTATCAGGCAAGCTAAATCGTGCCCTAAAAAACATGTAGTAAAGTCAATGAGTAATTTCAATGTTGATGCTGATCGTCTGGGTCGGTTGGGATTTCCGGAAATCATTTATGGTGCCTCCAAAAGCATTGAAGTACTCCTCCATATCATAGAGCACCACAAAAAGATCGGACAACCGGCTTTTGTTACGAAATTACAGACACACAAAATTGAGATCTTGCAAGAACGGTATCCGGATGCTTTTGCTGATTTGCTATCGGGCGTCTTCTCAATCAACCGGCAGACAGATAATCTCAGGCAGGGAGAAATTGCGATCGTTTCGGCCGGCTCCTCTGATCAATTTGTAGTCAATGAAGCTCTTTATACTCTGGAATATCTTGGTCATAAGGCTACCTGCATCCAGGACATCGGTGTTGCCGGACTTCACCGTCTGCTAAACCAATTGGAAAATCTTAAGCAGTTTAAGGTCATCATAGTCGTAGCAGGATTCGAAGGTGCTCTGCCCACGGTCATGGGTGGCCTGCTGCCCCAGCCTATTATTGCCGTACCGGCCAGCGTCGGATATGGGGTAGCCAGCGGTGGCGAGACGGCTCTACGCACGATGCTTTCCAGCTGCGCCAACGGCATTACCGTAGTGAATATCGACAATGGTTATGGAGCGGCTCTGGCTTCCGTAAGAATCCTCAATACGATAAACAATAGCAACGGAAAAAAATGAATACGATTTATATAGAAGCTTTCTCCGGATTATCCGGAGACATGTTACTCAGCGCTCTCACCAGTCTTGCCGATTATTACGATGAGATCGTTAAGTTGCCCGGACGATTGCATCTTCAGGATGGAAAAGTAGAGATTGATACCTTGAATAAAAATGGTATCGTTTGCCGGCATGTTAGGATTGTTGACCTCAACACAGCTGCCTCGTCTTCAACCAGCGAGGGAATGGCTAAGGACCATCATTCACACGACCAGCACCATCATGATCATCATCACCATCATCATGGGGCATCACATGATCACGGACACCATCACGGAGGTGGACACCGTCATCTGAAGGACATTTTAAAAATCATCGACCAGGGGCACATTAGCGCGAATGCCAAAGAAATTGCCAAAGCGATTTTTATGATCATTGGCCAATCTGAATCAAAAATCCACAATATGGATCTGGAAAAGATTCATTTCCATGAAGTTAGTGGTGTGGATTCAATTTTGGATATTGTCGGGTGTGCGGTATTGATCGATCATTTGAAAATCGATAAGACTTATTGTACCCCGGTTTGTACCGGCTATGGTTCTGTCAATACCCAACATGGACTATTACCGGTGCCCGCCCCCGCTACGGCCGACATACTTATGGGCATACCAACCTATCCTGGAGATGAGAAAGGAGAAAGAGTAACCCCAACCGGAGCAGCTATTCTCAAGTATCTCCAACCTGAATTTACTCTTCCGGAGATTGTAACGGAAAAGATTGCCTACGGTCCGGGAAAGAAGGATTTTGTTGGCGCCAATGTGGTACGCATTTCCATAATAAAGGAAAGAAAAAAAAAAGCTCAGCCACTGACACTTTAGTGATCGTCGAAACAAATCTGGATGACACAAGTTCCGAATTGATCGGTACTGACTTTCAGGAAGGGCTACTCCAGGCAGGGGCAATTGACTTTTATTTTAGTGCCATTCAGATGAAAAAAGGACGGCCGGGATTAAAATTATCCGTTCTGATTGCCAGAGAGGGACTTGATACCCTGGGGCGGTATATCCTGGAGAACAGCTCGACGATTGGCCTACGTTACTATCCGGTGGATAGGGTGATCCTGGAAAGGAAAAGCTTTAAGGTACATACCCCTTATGGCCCGGTCAAGGTCAAACAGGTAACCACTCCGGAGGGAAATCTGCGGCGTAAGATAGAGTATGAATCATTGCAAAATTTGAAAGAGAAACATAACATTAGTATCTTAAGACTGCAGGAAGAACTATATCCGATAATATCAAAACATCAGAATGATGAAGAAGAATGAAAAACCTCTCGGCCGACGCAGTTTTATTTCACTAGCCTCCGCGGCATCGGTTGGTATCAGTGGATTACCACTCAATGAATTAACGGCAAGATCAGAATCGCGGCCAATTAAACCTCCTCCTGCCGTAGCGCTTGAATGGAGAAATAAGGTTGATACGATGTCCTATCGACAATTGGGAAGGACCGGAATGATGATCTCAGAAGTGGTGAATGGCGGGGATCCTGTACGCAGCGAGACTTACCGGCAAGTGGAAATTGCGATCGAGCGCGGAGTGAATTACCTTGACATGGCGCCTGCATATGGAAACGGTGATTGTGAAACGGCCTACAGTAAGATTATCGACTCTTCTTCCAAACGGATGAAAGTATTCATGACTACCAAAGTGAGTGGATACCAGGGGGTGCGGGATGGAATGTATCAGGATATTTTTAAGGGACTGCCTTCTGAGAAACAAAAAAAGATCATGCAACGTGCCGAAGAAATTCGCCGGGAGCGTTATGTGGATAAACCGGGATATTTTCTGGTGTATTGGCCTAATCAGGAAACCTCCATGGACAAATGCTTTATTTCCAATGCAATGGTTGAAGACTACGGACATCTGGTGGATGGAAGTAAGGAGCACAAGGAAAAAATAAAATCCAGCATCGAGGGCAGTTTGAAGAGAGCAAAAACGGATCACTTCGACATTTTAATGTGCCCGCATGGAGGAAATAGCCGCGAAGAAGTGATGATCCCGGAGACCTACGAAACATTTCAGGAGTTAAAGAAGGAAGGAAAGGTCCGTTTTCTTGGAGTGTCTACTCACAATGACCCGGCGGGTGTCCTGAACGCGGCAGTGGAAAGCGGTCATTACGATGCTGTAATGTGTGCCTACAATGTAATCAACGGTGGATATATGGAAGCTGCCATAAAAAACGCTTATGAGAATGGAGTGGGAGTAATAGGGATGAAAGTCGCCATGGCGGTGGCAACACATCACAAACCATTACAGCCCATCCCGCAATGGAGGGTTGACAAAGTAAAGCATATCGTACCAGGTGACCTGAAACCACCACTCAAAGCGTACTTGTGGGCGCTTCAAAACCCTTACCTGACCGCAGTGATTTCTAACCTTTGGGACGAGCAATATATTAACGAGAACCTTTCCGTAGTAGGTAGGAAAGTTAAGTTGAATTACGGGTAGAAATTATCTAGCCAATTGATTACCTACCACCTAAGAATGAAATTAAGTTGCTGAGGCTGATAAGGTCGTCTTCATTGTCAGGCTGCTAACTGAAAGTTGTGAATGACAAAATCCGCCACAGAACCGTTCTTACCATCCAATTGGTATTCTGCTTTCAGGCGCTCTGAGAGGGCGCGTATCAGACGATGTCCAAAACTGGTGGGATTGATATCTTCTTTACGATAGCCCACTCCATCATCCACGACCTGCAGATGAAGCGTTTTTTCCGGCGTACGATGAAGGGAAACGGCAATTTCGCCCGCCCGGCCATCCGGAAAAGCATATTTGAGAGAATTACTGACTAGTTCATTGACAATTAGTCCTATCGGCACGATCGAGTCCACGTCCAAAATCAGGTCATCCACATCTAATTTCAACCTTACTTTTTCCTGATTGACTTTATAAGAAGACATTAGTTCAGATGTAAGTTGATCAAGATATCCGAGTACTTTGATACTACTTAGATTGTTTTCATCCTGGTAAAGATTCTGATGAATCAGAGCCATGGACCGTACCCGGTGCCTGCCCTCATTTAATGCTTGCTGAGCCATCGTATCGGTCAAACTCCTTGATTGCAATTTTAACAAACTGGAGATCACCTGCAGGTTATTTTTGACCCGGTGGTGAATCTCCCTTAATAAAAACTCTTTTTCACGTAAAGAGTCAGAGATGATCCCCTGTTGTACTTCCAATTGAGAATACAATTTTTTGATTCGATTCTTACTCCGGTAAATCCAGATTACCAGAAGGACCAATGCTGTGATACCGAGGAGAGCTACAATTAATATTGTACGCGATCGCTGTAGATGCAGTTCCTGTATTTCATTCTGAGCCGCCAGCAGGCTGATCTTTTGCTCCCGCTGGGTTGTCTCATAGTCAGTCAATGCATCAATTCTCAAAGCCTGTTCACTAATGGTCGAGTTCAACAGACTATCTTTCAATTCAGCTTGTTTAACATGATATTCATAGGCCTGCCGGTAATCTCCTTTTTCTCCATAAATTTTAGAAAGGGCAACATATCCTTGTTGCAACTGTTCTACCATATCATTTTCCCGGGCGATCTGGAGTCCCTCCCGGATATTCTTTTCGGAAGCATTCAGCATCCCCTGCTTTCGCTGCGTTGAGCCTAGCTGAAAGAGCGTATTCGCCAGACCTAACTTCTGCCCTAAACTTCTCCTTATTTCGACGCTCTGCTGCAAGGATGCGATTGCGGCATCCAATTGACCCATGCGGTCCAGTAGCCTTCCCCGGTTTTCATAACAGAATCCGAGTCCACTGATATCATTCCGGGCTAAATCGAGCTTTTCCTGTTTATTGTAATATTCGAGTGCCCGGTTGAAAGAATCAATTTCACTGTACACGTTACCCAGGTTATTGTAAATATGGGAAAGGCCGTTAGAATCCATGTCCTCCAGGTAGATCTCATAGGCAATGTTGTAGGTATCAATAGCCTTATCGTAAAGCTTCAACTGACGATAAAGACCGGCTTTCGCGTTCATACACATGGCAACATCCCGGATATTTCCCAGGTAATTATAGTGGGCGATTGTAATATTGAACCACTCAATTGCCTCCTCCAGTCGACCCATGTCCTTAAGGATTACTGATTTCTGATAACTGGAATACGCCATAAGGGCAGTATCTCTGACAAGCTCCGAATTTGTATAAACCGTGTCAATGAAAGGAAGGGCCAGATTGAGATCGCCCCTATTTTTGTAGGTGACACCATAATAATATTGAGCCCGCCTGATCCAACGTTCATTCTTCGCTTTCTTCGCTATCTGCATCATTTCACCGGTGAGTTCCAGGGCCTGTGCGGGATCACTTCTGGTAAAAGGCCATATGACCTGGCCATAAGCCCATATGCGGGTACTATCGGGCACATCCGCATATAGCAACCCCTTAATGCTATCCACTGTACTTACCTGGGGATAAAGAGCACCGGGAAACAGGCTTGCCAGCAATAGAAAGATTCCAAAAAAAAGAAAAGGACTTCTCATCCGAAAGCGGTAGTTAAGGATCAAACAAAATACATAATTGCGGCTTGAAGAACAAGGTCGAGGTGCAGATCATCGCAGTGCCCTGCTTTCCTACTTTTATAACCGGACGTTACCAAACGACCGGAGAAATCGCTCCGAATCATGGTCATTTCGAAAAATAGAGACCGTTTTACGCGCTGCAATTTGATCCAGAAGATCTAACATTTCTCTTCTTTGACGGAGATTATAGGTCAGTACATAGTGATAAAAATCTCGGTCAAAACGTTCCTTACATCCTTCCGGCATATCCGGTCTCACTTTTCCATAGTATTTAAGGATCCGCTTTGTAATCCTCCATACACAAACCCAGGTGGGAAAATCAAAATAGACGACCGCATCTGCTCTTGCAAGACGAAGCTGAAGAGTACTGCGATAATTCCCATCGATGATCCAACTATCTCCGGAGGCTAGCTTTGCTACAATATCCATCCAGTCGCCGGTTTCTATTTCTCTCCAATCGGGTTGCCAATAATATTGATCCAGGTGAATCACTTCATTGCCGGTGATCTGGTGTAATTTTTTGGAAAAGGTGGATTTTCCGGCACCGCAACATCCCAATACCAGGATTCTCTTTAAGGAACTTGGTGCTTCATCGATCATTTTGATGATGGTTTCAAGATTTAATAATAAAGGTAGGTATAATCGACCATCGGATAGCTATCCGGTTGACCAGTCATTATTTCAGGAAAGAAAAGATGGAGGCAGACTGCCCCGGAAATTATTAAGGGCATGACTGGCGCCATACCCTTAATAGAAACCCTGAACCTAATGATTCTACTAAAAAACTCTACTGCTATACTTTATCTTTAATTGCTGATTTCTTTTTTAGTGCTGACTTAAGATTATAACCCGAAAGCGTAATAATAAGTTTTGTCGCTACCGGGATATTTTCCTTCGATCATTACTCCGCCCTCTTCATTCTCTAATATCTTTTGAAGCTGCTCGGCAGTCTTGACATTTTGACGATTCACTTTGGTGATAACAAATCCCTCCTTCATATCGGTTTCACGAGCCAAAGTCCCTCTACCGAGATTTGCCACTTTCACTCCTCCATCGATATCCAGATTTCGAGCTTCATCGATGGATAAGGTTTCAAACTCCGCACCTAATACGCTGGCTACATTCCTGACCGCTTTTCGAGTCACCGGTTTCGTGGTTCCTTCACGATTCTTCAGGGTAACCACCACATCTTTCTCCTTATCTCCTCTCATCACTCGAATTGGCACTTCATCGCCGGGTCGGTGGCGACCAATACGTTCCAATAATTCCGGTGATGAATTCACTTTTTGATTGTCTACTGCTACAATGATATCACCAGCCTCAATTCCCGCTTCGGCAGCGGCGCTATTGGCGGTCAAACTATCCACGTAAATTCCCATCGTTGAGGATAGTCCCTCTTCTTCAGCCAGATCATTATTTACATCCCGAATTAATGCTCCGATAAATCCGCGCTGTACCACTCCGAATTCTTTCAGATCGGCGACCACTTTGTTGACCATATTACTGGGTACGGCGAAAGCGTATCCGGAGTAAGCTCCCGTGGGAGAGGCAATTGCCGTATTTATACCAATCAGATTTCCCTGAAGATTCACCAATGCGCCTCCACTATTTCCCGGATTCACCGCCGCGTCTGTCTGAATAAAAGACTCGATCGGTGTACGATCCTGCATAATATTGATATTTCGGGAAGTCGCGCTAATGATCCCTGCGGTAACGGTTGAAGACAGACTGAAGGGGTTTCCAACCGCAACTGCCCATTGGCCCACTCTTACCTCATCGGAATTGGCGAATTTAATCACCGGTAGCTGCTTCTCGTCTATTTTTATTAATGCAACATCTGTGGATGGATCCACACCGATCACCGATGCAGTATAGGAACGTCGATCATTTAGTGTCACCAACACTTCATCCGCGTGATCTACGACGTGGTTATTTGTCACGATGTATCCATCTGAGGAGATGATCACTCCTGACCCGGTACCCTGACGTTTTGGAGCTTCCCGCTCCGGCCTGTTTCCCTGATTGTCCTCATCCGGAAATCCGAAGAAATCCCGGAAAGAATCCGGCATACGCCGTAAATCAAATGGTTGGTGCGCATACTCATCACCTCCCATACTCATCGTACTTCTGATATGGACCACAGCCGGGATCGTTTTATCGGCAGCCACGGTAAAATCGACCGGGGCATAATTGACTGGGTCTTCCTTGGCATAATTAGTGAAATGTACAGGAGTATCCTCGGAGGCAGATATGACTTTCTGATTGATCCCAAAGTCAAAATATTTTATACTGCCGAACATCATGAGACCTCCTAATGCCACTGCAAATGCAAATAACAAAATCTTTCTCATAGCTTAATTTTTTGGTTTTATAATTCTTTTGGTTGTGAGTTGATTTCCTTGGTGCGATATCACTCATAATAAGTGCTAAAAAGACGCAATTGTTCGATAAAAGGTGTTTGTTAGTTCTGATTTAAAATAATTTTAACAAAGTTGTTTTCAATCGCATAAAATACCTCAACAATCCAGTCTTCCAGCGTCCATCGACTAACTACCAACAATTGACTTCCAAATAGCTCGATTGTCGGATCAGCGTCGTTCATGATATAAGACAAAGAACTTGTATATTGTCACTTAGGCATAAAAGAAATGATCAACCCTAAAACAAGATCGCTCCCTTCTGAACTTACCGATAGATTGCGGCAGACCTTGCAGAAGGTATTCGGGTACGACCAATTTAGGGAATACCAGTTAGAGATCATGCAACACGTGCTGTCCGGAAAGGATGCACTCGTGATCATGCCCACCGGCGGGGGAAAATCAATGTGCTATCAGCTTCCAGCTTTGGTGAGTAAAGGTTTAACCCTGGTCATCTCTCCTTTGATTGCTTTGATGTCGGACCAGGTGGCGAATTTACGCGCGAATAATGTTCCGGCATCTTTTATCAACAGCACCCTGACGAATCAGGAAAAGAAAAAAGTCTTTCTAGATCTGGAGAAAGGGATCACGAAACTGCTTTACATATCCCCGGAAAAAGCAGTGATACAACGCTTCATCCAATACATTCGAAATAAGAAGATCGATTTAATCGCCATCGATGAAGCTCACTGTGTATCCATTTGGGGCAATGACTTCCGTCCGGTCTATGCGCAATTAACCGAGCTGACCAGCACATTGTCAAAGACACCGATGATGGCCTTAACGGCTACCGCTGACCGGGCCACTCAGCTGGATATTTGTGAAAAACTACGACTTCGCAATCCAAGAATCTTCTTATCCTCCTTTGAGCGCAAGAATATACAAATCCAGGTGAGGCCTGCTCAAGGCAGAATGCAGCAAATACAATCCTTCCTGCGGGAACATAAGGGGCAAGCGGGCATCATCTATTGTCTCAGCAGGAAGAGTACCGAAGAAGTGGCGGAAAAATTACGGGGATTCGGCTACCGGGCGGCGCACTATCATGCAGAGATCAGTTCCGAAGATCGCAAAAGAATTCAGGAAGCCTTCCAAAAAGATGAATTACAAATAGTATGTGCCACGATAGCATTCGGGATGGGTATTGACAAATCCAATGTCCGGTGGATCATCCACTACAATTTGCCAAAAAATATTGAAAGCTATTATCAGGAAATTGGGCGAGCCGGAAGAGACGGTGCAATGGCACAGGCTATTTTATTTTATAATTTCCACGATATCAATGTATTCCGGAGATTTATCGACGACAGTGAAGCCAGCATTGAATTTAGAAATGTACAGCACCAGAAATTAGACCGAATATGGGAATTTACCCAGGCTTCCAGTTGCCGGACCAACTTAATTCTGAATTATTTTGGAGAATACCGGAATACAGATTGCATGCACTGTGACAACTGTATCCGTCCTCCAAAGGGATTTGACGGCACTTTTTATACTCAGCAGGCATTGGCCGTTTGCCAGCAAGGCGACCAAAAATTAAACCTGGGACTAATTGCTGATATTTTACGGGCTTCCGGCAGAAAGGAAATTTATGACCGTGGACTGCAGCGGTTGAATAATTATGGTGCAGGCAGGGATATTTCAAGGTTAGATTGGTTACACTACCTGACTCAGATGGTCAATCAGGGCGTTATGATGATTGATTACACTGATCATTCGCATCTTAAATTCACCAGTCTTTCGCTGGATATATTGGAAGGACGGAAAAAAGTCAAATTAACGCGACCCGTAAATTTTAAAGCGCCAATTGTACAGGATAAAAGCCCGGGTAAAAACGAATCTTTTAATGAGAACCTATTTAAATTACTCAAGGATTGGCGCAGAGATCAGGCAGCAAAAGAAAAAATGCCGGCTTACATTATTCTAAATGATCGTGTTTTAAAGGAAATTGCCAAAGAACGGCCGGCAACATTATTAGACCTGATCAATATTTCTGGTATTGGCGAATACAAATTAGAGAAATACGGTCGGGAAATAATTAAAATTATTCAGGAATATATTCAGAAACAGGATATCCTCAAAAATGTAAAAGGTCAGAGTAAATTACAAACCTTAAAACTATTTCAGGAAGGTTATGATCCGGATAAAATTGCCAGTGAGCGACAACTTAAAACAGCAACGGTCTATGATCATTTAATTGAGCTTTACAGCAAGGGTGAAAATATTGATCTGCACCCTCTGATCAGCAAGCGAATTTTACATGAGGTGACCGAAGGCTGGAGACTGGCAAAAAATATTAATAATGCCGCCACAGTTGCCGAATTTATTTTAACACCGATTCCTCTTAATAAGATTAAGGTAGCACTGGCTATTATCAATAAAGAAAATAGAGGGAAAGGATAATATCGCCCATTAATTCGCGATGATCTTCCAGGCATCATCGGCCAGGACCGGCACGGATACCGGAGGCAAATCACCTGTGGAATAAAATGGCCCTCTCACCACTTCAATCGAAAAGACGTTCTGCAGCAAATCGGCCAATTCAGAATGATGATAAATTTCCACATCCACAAAATAGATCCCCTGATTTAAGGGAAACTTGCTCAACCGGCATTCAGCCACTGCTTTGGGAGCTATCGTTTCTGAGGCTGGAATGTGCATTCTTGACAGAAGGGTAAGCATCACCTGACCGTCTATTGTTTTCAGCATAATTCGAAATTCCACCTGATCAAGACCAGATAATTCACTGGTATATTCCATCTGGAAAAAGTATTCGGATCCGGATAAAAGCACGTCACACTTTTTATACGAATTATCAAGTAGGGCAATGTCCACGATCCGGATGTCTCCATTGCCCCTCCTTTGCTCCGGGTGCCTGACTATATCCTGATTTACGATCTGATGGTCAGACAGGTACCTTTCGATCGTCCTTTCAGGATCTCCAATCTCCTCTATTTTGCCCCGGTGTAACAGCATGACCCTTTTTGATAATTTCCTTATCTGATCCATATTATGGCTAACAAACAGGACCGTGCGACCCTGCAATACTTCTTCTTCCATTTTACGAATGCACTTCTTCTGAAAAGCAGCATCGCCAACCGACAAGACTTCATCTACGATTAAAATATCGGGATTGAGGTGGGCGGCAACTGAAAAAGCCAGTCGCACAAACATACCGCTGGAATAATGCTTGACCGGTGTATCCAGGAAAGTCTCCACTTCGGAGAAATCAACGATTTCATCAAATCTTGTCCTGATATCGGACCTGCTTAATCCAAGAATTGAACCATTTAAGAAAATATTCTCCCGTCCTGTGAGCTCGGGATGAAAGCCCGTACCGACTTCGAGCAGGGTATTTACTTTTCCAAAAAGTTCGATCCTTCCGGTGGTCGGTACCATTATTCGGGAAAGTATCTTCAATAATGTACTCTTACCCGATCCATTCATTCCAATGATTCCGAACACCTCCCCTTCATCCACTTCAAAACTGATATCGTCTAATGCCAGGAAAGGCACTTTTTTGGGAAACATCAACCTTAAGGCACGCTGTAAATTTTGCCGGAGAGAATCCACACGGACGGGGGTAATTTTAAATGTCTTGCTAACATTCCGGACTTTGATTGCTTTTGCCATTTCTTATCCTCAGATGATATCCGCAATATTTTTTTCCACACGAGTGAAATATAAAATTCCACCAACTAGAAACACGATTAATATAGATGCAAACACAATCATTTCCAGACCGGGAAAAATGCCCCCAAAAAAGCACCATCGAATCCCTTCGAGTAATCCCGTAAGGGGATTGATCAGGTATATCCATCGATATTCACTATCTACCGCCAGAATGGAATAAGCTACGGGACTAGCATACAATCCGATTCTCAGTAAAAAGGGGACGACATGTAAAAAATCACGATATCTGACACAAAGAGCAGCTACCCAGATGCCGGTTGCTCCCCCTGACAAAAGAATTGCCACTATAAACAGGGGTAGATAAATCAGGTTGAAAGAGGGCATCATCGAATTTTTCCAAAAAAGAAAAACGATCAATAGAAGCACTACGGTAAAATCAATGAGGCCCACGAGTGCGGTGCTAAGCGGTATGACGATCCTGGGAAAATAAATCTTGGTGACCATATTGCGGGCATTTACGATTGCCGTCCCGGACCATGCTGCAACGCTTGAGATATAGGTCCATCCGGCCAGTCCCACCGACGTAAAAAGGAAAGGATCGATGCCATTCATATCCATCTTGGCGACTTTACCGAACACAAATCCCAAAATCAGTAAGCTGATTAGTGGATTTAGTAATGCCCACAGCACGCCTGCACCAGTTTGGGCATACTTGGCTCGAAGATTACGATAGCTAAAGGCCCATAGTAATGACTTGAATCGAAAAAGATCACGCAAATAAGACACTAAGGAAAGACCAGTGGGAGTTATGACCGTCTTTTCCTTCATCAGGGTACTTTATTTAGTCGCACAAATCAGGGTGAATTCGGTTGAAGGGGGTACCGACCGTTTAACCACCGGTTTCCCGACGCAAATTTTCCAGTTGATTGGACCACAATTTCTTCTGATCATCCACTTCATCTTCATCACAAAAATCCGTAATGCTTAGAATGGTTTCATTGGTGACCGGAGAAATATCCAACCGGAATTCCAGATACTCATTATCGGCAGCATCTTCCCATTGAAAACGAAGTCGCTCCTCTTCGATATCATCGATTACAAGTGCAACTTCTTCATAGCCGGACCACTCGAAAACATACTCATCTTCTTTCACGTCTACAGCATCACAGAACCACCGTACCAGGCAAGCCGGAGTGGTGAGAAACTTATATAAGATAGTGGGTGAAGCTCTAAAAAGAAACTCCATCTGAATTGATACTCTCTTCATTACAACCTGTCTAGAGAACTTATTTTAGCAAGCAGTCAATACCAAACTAGAAATGGACTGCCAGTGCGCGCAATAAAGAACAAAATCTTCATTTATGCAAAAAATTCGATTTATTTTTAGCTTGCGGAACTTATTGACAATCGGGAGGCTTAAAGTAGAGTAACTTCAGAGCCCCCGAGAGGGTCAATTAACACCAAAGGATACGCTGTTGCAACTCTGCACACCAAAAAAATGTTGTTCTACTAGTAATAATGCGCTATTTTTGCGGTCGCTTTGAAAAAAGGGTGGCAATTATATTAGACTAAAAAACAATAAATTCAGTCCGTATGAGGCAGCTAAAGATCACTAAATCGATCACAAACCGGGAGAGTCAATCATTAGAAAAGTATCTTCAGGAGATCGGCAAAGTAGATCTACTCACTCCCGAAGAGGAGGTGGATTTAGCCAAAAAGATTAAAAGCGGGGACCAGGAAGCCCTGGAACGATTGACAAAAGCTAATCTTCGTTTTGTCGTTTCCGTAGCCAAGCAATACCAGAATCAGGGATTATCTCTAAGTGACTTGATCAATGAGGGAAATCTTGGTTTGATCAAGGCGGCGCAACGATTTGATGAAACACGTGGTTTCAAGTTTATTTCTTACGCAGTTTGGTGGATTCGTCAGTCAATCCTCCAGGCTTTAGCTGAACAGTCGAGGATTGTCAGACTACCTCTTAATAAAGTGGGATCCTTAAACAAGATCAACCGGGCATTCTCCGAATTGGAACAAGAGTATGAAAGAGAGCCATCTCCGGAAGAATTGGCAGATGTCCTGGAGATCCCGACCGATGAGGTCGAAACAACACTCGGAGTCGCTGCCAGACACGTCTCCATGGATGCCCCGTTTGTCGATGGAGAGGATAACTCCCTTCTGGATGTATTAGAAAATATCAATACACCCAAGACAGATTCGAAACTTGAGTATAACGAATCACTCCGGCAGGAGATTGAAAGATCTCTGGGTACGCTAACCGAACGCCAGTGTGATGTAATAAAACTATACTTCGGGATCGGAGTGGAGCATCCTATGTCTTTGGAAGACATTGGAGAGAAATTCGGCCTCACTCGCGAAAGGGTACGGCAGATTAAAGACAAAGCAATCAACAAACTCCGGTCTGCTTCAAGAAGTAAATTGCTGAAGCACTATCTGGGATCTTAATTGCCTCCATTCAATTCTCTAATCTATTTCCTCCCCATCTTCCAGAATATTGATGGGGCGATTGATGCTTTCTTCCAGGCTGATGAATGTTTCCGTGCGTTGGATCCCGGAAATCGATTGCACTTTGACACTAAGCACCTCACGCAAGTGTTGAGTATCTTTGCAGACCAGCCGGGCGAAGATGGCATAATTGCCGGTCGTGTAATGTGCAGCCACTACTTCTGGAATTTTCTTGAGACTGGCTATTACCTCATTATACATCGAACTCTTATCGAGATAGATCCCGATGAAGGCCGAAATATCATATCCTAATAAACTATAATCGACCTTGAGATTCGCTTCTTGCACAACCCCCATTTGTTCCAGCTTTCGCATCCGCACATGGACTGTACCTCCTGATACAAAAAGCTTTTTGGCAATGTCTGTGTACGGCATTTTCGCATCCTGCATCAATATGGATAGAATTTGCCGGTCCAACTTATCAATGTCATTGGGTTTGCGCATAGAGCCTTTCTATTTTGTTGACTTGATCAATGAAATTTCAGCAAATAAATAAATTTTATTTTAAGAGATTAATAAAGACAGTAGATTATTTATAAGGTTTTTTGAATTTTTAATAGAAGTGCCCTTTTGTCGACCGTGGTCGAAGAATACGGTCCGATCGTAGAAGGTACTACCCTATTTCAGCAATGAAAGTGCTAATTTTGATCCTCTGATGACGGAATCTTCCAAAAAACGAAAATATGAGATCTGGCAGCCTCTCTTATTGGCGCTGGTGCTAGCCGGTGGAATGCTGCTTGGTACCCGCCTGGACGATGAACTTCCCAATCTCAGCAAGCCTACCTATACTGCAAAACAGGAAGATCCATGGGATGAACTTAAGAAAGTGATCGGGTTTATCGAGTCGCGTTATGGTGACACTCTTCCCATTGATAGCATTTCACAAGAGGCGATTCATTTACTCGTTAAAAACCTGGATCCGCACTCCTATTACCTGTCTGGTCTGGAGTACCGGGGATTTAAAGAACGGATGATGGGAAGTTATGTGGGGATCGGCATAGACTATAGTATCATAGATGATACCATGTATCTACTAAAAGTTATTCCTGGCAGTCCGGCGGAAAAATCGGGTCTGATCAAGGGTGATCAGATCATGGAGGTCAACCACGATACCGTTTCCGGAAAAGGTCTAACTTCTAAAGAAGCCTATGAAATCTGGAAGAAATCGGATCAGATCATTCAACTGGCTGTACTTAAAAACAAAAAGATAGAAGAATTTGAGATCGAAAAGGGCCCGATCAATCTACATAGCGTTCCCGTAGGAACCCTGGTAGATAGCCTCACGGGATACATAAAGATAGACCGGTTTGCATCTGATACCTATCGCGAGTTTATGGACCATCTGGAAAAACTGGCTGAAAAGGGAATGCAAAATTTAATTATCGATGTCCGCGAAAATCCGGGAGGTTCCCTGGATCAAGTGATTAAGATCATAAATCAGCTCGTGGATGAAAGGGATCAATTGCTACTGTACACCGAAGGTCTGCATAGCAAACGGGTAGAATACAAGAGTACAGGTAAAACCTTTTTCCCGCTGAAGGAGATCGTCGTGATCATCAATGAAAATTCGGTCTCTGCCAGTGAGGTATTGGCCGGTGTACTGCAAGACCTGGGGCGTGCCACCATCGTGGGAAGAAGATCGTACGGAAAGGGTCTTGTACAGGAAATGTACGATTTGACCCCGGAATCGGCAATCAATCTCACTGTGGCAAAATACTACCTGCCTTCAGGAAGATCCATTCAAAAGTCGTACAAGGATCGTGATCAGTATGAACATGAATTGGATGACCGTTTCGGAAATGGCGAGCTTTTTAGCGAAGACAGCATGGTCATCAATGAGAAAGATGCCATGAATGATAACCAGGGAAAAATGCGCCCATCAGGCGAAGGGATTGTGCCCGACGTGTTTGTTGCAGCCGATTCGTTTTTTTTCTCCCCGGGCTGGAAAGCCCAGGAGTATAAAATCTACTCGGATGCATTTATCTTTTATCTCCGGCACCGGCAGGCAATTACAGACAGTCTTCACAAGGGAATCTCGCTAGAGGTGTTCAATGACAGCATCCTGAACAGGCCAATGTTTTCGGAGGAAAATGGCATGGATAGTATGACAAAGCAGAAAGTATTAGAAGGCTATTTCCACCTGATCCAATGGCATCACTATGGCCCTGACCAGTATTTCGAAAAGATGGTTGATGAGGACGAAGAAATTCAAACAGCCCTTGAAGTAATTAAGGATCCTCCTAGGTACGAATAAAATCCAACTCGGCTTTGTCGGTCAATTTGACGATGACCGATGGATACTCCTCACTGACAGCATCCTGCTTGTAGTGCACTACGTAGTCCACTTTTTGAATTACTTCCTGATCCACCTCGGCAAAGCTGCTTGGAAAGGCCATTTTGGTTATACCAGCATTCGTGGCAACCAGGGGCCTGCCCAAAGTCGAAATTACTTCGCGACAAAAGGGATCCAACGTAACCCGTATGGCAGCTGCTCCTCTTTTGTCCAGTAAATTAGGAGAAAGATTCCTGCATTGTTCGTAGATGACGGTCAACGGACGTTGATGATAGAAAATCAGCGTCTCTATCCGTGGATGAACTTCTGAAACGTACCGGTGCAGCATCTCAATACTATCTACCAGGATCACCATAGGTTGTTCCAGCTGATTGCCCTTCATATTGATGATTCGTTCCACCGCATCGAAGTTGGTAGCATCACAACCGATACCCCAAATTGTATCTGTGGGATAAAGAATATTTCCGCCGCCTTTTAATATCGTGACAATGTGGTCTAATTCAGACATAGGCACTCATCGGATTGGGTTTCATAATATGATTTTCGTTGATTATTATTAACGTGAGTTCTTATTTTTTCGTTATACCGTAGGTGAAAAAGATCAAAAATTAACATTTGGGCGTTGGTATGGCGATTGCTAGACGTACTATATCCATTTAATCTACGAACTGCATGCACGGGCATTTGATACGATTTCTGTTTCTTACTCTATTGCTTTTCCTGAGTTCACCGCTGTGGAGCAAACACATCATTGGAGGAGATTTGCAATATGAATGTCTGGGTGATGGTCTGTACCGGATCACCATGAAAATATACCGGGATTGCCGGGTACAGGAGACTCCCGCACCATTTGATGGCGATGGAGATCAGTCAGCTGGTGCCTATATAGCGGTATACCGGGGCATAAACAGTTTCACCCTGATCAATACGCTGACCGTACCTCTGCGCAGGCAGGGCAGTATTGATCCACCGGACTATCCCTGCCTGATACCTCCGGACAACCTATGCGTAGAAGAAGGGGTATATGAATTTGAATTTCAAATTGAAGACTGGCCCTCAAGCCAAAGCTACCACTTTGTGTATCAACGTTGTTGTAGAAACAATACGATCAACAATATTGTAAACCCCGGTGAAGTGGGAGCCACCTATGCGATTGAGATTACCCCCGAGGCCCAGGCTACCTGCAATAATTCACCGGTGTTCAACAGTTTTCCACCTACGGTAGTTTGTGTTGCCAATGACATCAATTTTGATCACTCGGCCTTCGATACTGAAGGGGACAGTCTGGTGTATAGCTTTTGTTTTCCACTGAAAGGAGGTGGTTTAAGAGGGCTTCAGTCGGATCCGGCAGGGGCAAGCGCGTGCGACGGTATCCGACCCAATCCTCCTTGCCGTCCACCTTTTGCCCAGGTAGCTTTCAGTGCAGGATATACCTCCACATCTCCTATGGCCGGAGATCCGGTCGTATCGATCAATCGTCGGAGTGGTTTAATATCCGGATCGCCTCAGGTGATCGGTCAATTTGTCATGGGCGTTTGTGTGGAAGAGTACCGTCAGGGGCAGAAGATTGGCGAGATCAGACGTGATTTTCAATTTAACGTAGCCGATTGTGATCCGACGGTTTTTGCCCAATTGAAAAGCGATGCCCAATTAGGTGACCAGGAATTTGTCATTAATTCTTGTGGAAATAACACGATCCTGTTTGAGAATGAAAGTATCCTCGAGCAATACATCGACACTTATCGTTGGGAATTTGACATCGATGGAACGAGCACGGTTGTAGACACCCGGGATGCAGAAATCACCTTCCCGGGTATTGGCACCTATCGTGGTGTCATGATGGTCAATCCGGGATTGGACTGTGGTGATACGGCAGAGATCTATGTCAATCTATATCCATCCATCACTGCCGACTTCGAATTTGAGTATGACACCTGCACCGCCGGGCCAACTTCATTCATAGATAAATCCTTTACCGGAGCGGAGCGGATCGAGTCCTGGCGGTGGGAATTTGGTGAAGGAGGTGCCTCCGTTGAGCAGAATCCAAGTTATACTTATCCCATTCCCGGTGTGCATGAAGTCTCACTCACCGTCACGGATGATAATTTATGTGAAGACACGAAGATTATTCCGTTGAGATATTATCCGGTGCCGGCGCTCATTGTAGTCGAACCCAGTAATTTTGTGGGTTGCAGCCCGGGAAATATCCTGTTCAATAATCTCTCCACCCCCATTGATTCTACGTACATCACTGAGTGGGATTTTGGAGATGGCACCGGGAGTTTCGATATTTCACCCCGGCATTCATTTATTGATCCCGGTATCTTTTCCATCAATCTGGAGATCACTTCGCCCATTGGTTGCTATACTTCTGCCTCTTTTCCTCAATGGATAGAAATCAAGGAATCTCCTTCGGCAAGCTTTATATACTCACCTGAAATACCCAGCAACTTCAATCCGACGGTTGACTTTACCAACCAATCGACCAATTTTGTAAAGCAACAATGGATCTTTGGAGATGCCGGTCGCTCTCTGGAACAAAATCCGTCATTCACTTTCCCGGATACGGGAAAATATGTGGTCGATCTTATCGCAATACATCAAAATGGATGTAAGGACACGGCCCGAACGATTATCGATGTCCTCCCAAGAGTCACCTATCACATGCCGAATGCCTTCACGCCAAATGGAGACGGGAAAAACGACCTTTTCCAGGGAAAGGGGTATACGGATGGCATGCAGGACTTCGAACTCACCATCTGGAGCCGCTGGGGTGAATTATTGTACCAGACAGAGAATCCGGAAGATGGATGGAATGGTACGAAACAGAATAGTGGGGAAGATCTTCCTGTGGGGGTGTATGTTTATCAGATCAAGTACATTGATCCAAGGGGCGAACCCCATGCCCTCAAAGGATTTGCCACCCTAGTTCGGTGATAAATTTCAAGCATAGAAAAACAAAAGCCATGTTTCTTTTATTAAAAAATTATTATCTTTGCTCGCCTTTTGATAAAGCACAGTAGAACTATAAAATCTTAAGTGACATGGACGCCATAAAGTTTGTACAAGAAGAAATGTTGAAAAAACCGGAATTTCCCAAATTCAGCCCGGGTGACAACATCATTGTGACTTATAAGATTATTGAAGGTGAGAAGGAGCGAAGTCAGTCTTTCAAAGGGGATGTAATCAAGATTAGTGGTGAAGGGAGGAACAAGACATTCACCGTCAGAAAAGTATCAAACGGCGTTGGTGTAGAACGGATCTGGCCTTTTTCCGCCCCTAATATTACAGAGATCCAAATTGTGAAGCGCGGAAAAGTACGCCGGGCCAAGCTATATTACCTGCGAGGACTCGTTGGTAAAAAATCAAGAATCAAGGAAAAGAGAAATCTCCAATAAGATCTTTCCCAAACCGATAGGAAACCCTGAAGCCAGTCTTTGGGGTTTTTCATTTCCGGGAATGTACACCTTATCTCAACCAAAAAAGTGCAGGGGAATACCAAACCAATTCACAACAATTCGGGTTATCACTGCATTCTAATATTCAGTGATTTCTCAAAATTTTAGATTATGCGACTGATCGTCCTACTGGCATTTCTACTCGCTATTGATTACTACGCATTCCAGGCAGTGCGGGTATCTGGATTGTCCTGGCCCAGAAATATGCGGCTCGTTTTCAATGCATTGTACCTGCTTTCATCTGTATTTGGCTATCTGTATATCATCGCATCCGCTGCTGATCTTCTCAATTGGAAAAACAATCATCTCCTACAGTATTTCACTGCAATCGTATTTATAATCTTCGTATCAAAGTTTGTCATAGCACTGTTTGTCGGTATCGACGACCTGCGAAGGGCTTTAACCTGGACGGCATCACAATTTGCATCCTCCCAGGAATTCAGTCCATCCCGGTCCCGTTTTCTGTCACAATTGGGTGTACTGGCAGGTGCCGTACCCCTCGTGAGCCTGACCTATGGAATGTGGCGCAACCCCTACCGATATCAGGTACATTCACATAAGATACCGGTCGATCAGTTGCCGGAAGAACTACGGGGGCTGCGGATTGTTCAGATATCTGATATTCACTCCGGCACTTTTATTTTTAAGGAACCAATTGAGAATGCAATAAGTATGATCAATGATCTCAAGGCGGATATCGTTTTCTTCACCGGAGATCTGGTCAATAATGCCGCGGTAGAAATGCAACCCTACATTGAAATATTCAAGAAAATTAAGGCAAAGCATGGTGTCTATTCCGTATTGGGCAATCATGACTATGGCGATTATCGCCAATGGCCCAGTCGGGAAGTGAAAGCCGCTAATTTCAGCCATTTGCTGGAGACACATCGCCAACTTGGTTGGGACCTGCTGAGAAACGAAAACCGGGTGTTGGACATCAACGGTAGAAAGCTGGCCGTGATTGGTGTAGAGAACAGCAGTGCATCCCATCGTTTTCAGAATTATGGTGATTTAGCAAAAGCTCAAGAAGGCACGGATTCAGCCGATCTTAAGCTCCTCCTCTCTCATGATCCATCCCATTGGAATGCAGAAGTGACTAAAGCCTTTCAAGACATTGCCATCACTTTCTCAGGACATACCCATGGATTCCAATTTGGAATAGAAATCCCCGGGTGGGTGAAATGGAGTCCCAGTAAATACGTTTATAAGCAATGGGCCGGACTCTATCAGCAGGGTACTCAACACCTTTACGTAAATAGAGGCTTTGGTATGTTGGGATACCCGGGAAGAGTTGGTATTTTACCTGAAATTACTTGTATAGACCTTGCTTAGACCTTTACGATAAAGCTTCAAATACACTATGTTCAATTCAAAATTTGGATTACTCATCATTACGTTGACCGGTATTTCGCTGCTGACATGTAAAAAAACGGAACCTGCAGTCGAGATGGATCAGCTTGAAGGGAGATGGGAGCTCAACTGGGCTCAGGTGAATGGCGCCGAGACCGATCGATTACGCAACCTTTATTTCGTATTCCTGCCGGATACCAGTATGCAGACCAACATCCTAGGTAGTGAGCGAAACTACAAATATGAGTTTGACGGCGAAGTAATTTCACAGATCAGCGATCCCTCATTACAATATCTGCTTAGAGAAGTCAATGATTCGACCTTAACCTTCGAAACAGAAATCCGGGGTTCTATTTTTACCATATACCTCGACAAATCCAAACCGAAGATCAACCGTGAAATGTAGGGTCAGATTAATTTCAGCAGACTGAAGAAAACGAGGGTGATCAGCGGAGTCAGCAGTAATACCCACATTAATTGAAAGTAACTGGAAGGAACTTTAGAAGGTTCAATCCATTCTACTATAATAGAGATCAGAAACACGGCAAGGACCACAACAGACAGAATCGCACAGAGCAGGTAACCAATATGCTCATTCCATAAGAAGATGAGCGTATAGGTAATCAATAAAACAAGAAAGATTTCCGACAATCGGCGCCGCGTCATCTTTGAGGTAATGTTTAATTTTGAATTCAATTGGGAGTTGCAAAGCTAATTATATAAAAACCTTAAAGTCCACATTAGAGGCACTACATTTATACACGGCACTGTTTATGCTTATTGAAATAGTTAATGATTAGACAAAACGCTTCAACAGGATGTTAAAATACCTCTTTATAATTTCTGCCTTTCTGATTGGACCATCGGCAATGAAGGGACAGGATACAACCTATCAGCAGCGGCATGAATTAGAGTATCAAAAGAGAATAAAGCTAGCGAAGATCAATGGCCGGTACATCCCCAAAGATCTAAGTGATGCATTATCCCAATTGGACCAATTGGTTGATGCGGAAGGAAAAGCACGCTTCAAAGCCCAGCCGGAGTCGATCGCAGTGAACAGGATTCATTTTAGCTTTGGTAAATGGATGATTGTAAACTGGGGCTTTTATGAAGGGAGTCGATTATCCCATTTTCTCAAATCGAAAGGGGTAAGTTATCCGGATGATATGGCAACCTTGTTGATGACTTGTTTCCATCGACATTTGTTGGATCAGCCATTGGAATTTGAAAAGCTGGCGAATGAATTTGCCGAAAAAAGAAGGAAGGAAGTCGAAGAACGTCTTCGTCAGGGCAAAGTCATCGAATCAAAGTACATTCCCAAGAATTGACTAATCTGCTAAAATGCAGGGTCAGATCCCAATGGATTTGTTTTTAGAGGCAACAGGGTCTGAAGTAGGTAGAATCCGGGGTATAATCGAACCTCAGCGTAGCTCTCTGATGATGCAAATTATTCAAACTCGAACACAGTAATTGTACTGATGTCAACTAGTTTGGCTATAATTGAGCTACTTTTAAACTAATCGATTCGAGGCAAAGAAATTAGGACTTTTTGATTTCTATAGTATTTTTGTGCGCGAAAAGATGGGACACCCCTATTGTTTCTGACCATCAAAACTGAATCTAAATGCCGATCAACGAAAAAAGATGTGTCTCATGCTAGGACCATCTTCACTTGTATCGAAAGAAGGTAAAAACTTAACAACTGGCAACTAAAAGCTAAACCGAAGTTTCACTGAAGGAGTCCCTTTGTAAAACGACCGGCCTTAAAATTTCACCGTGAATGTCTAAAAACCTGTTAATCGTAGAGTCACCGGCAAAAGCCAAAACAATTGAAAAGATATTGGGCAAGGATTTTACCGTTAAGTCCAGCTATGGTCATGTCCGTGATCTCGAAAGAAATAATGCAGCAGTTGATATTGAAAATAAATTCAATCCGAAATATGTCATCACCCCCGAGAAACATAAAGTAGTGAAGGAACTTAAGGATTGGGTTAAGAAAGTTGATGAGGTATGGCTGGCCACGGACGAAGATCGCGAAGGAGAAGCCATTAGCTGGCATCTATGTGAAGTGTTAAAGCTGGACCCCGAAAAAACAAAAAGGATCGTCTTCCGGGAGATTACCGCACCAGCGATTAAGAATGCCATTTCCAATCCCAGAACGGTAGACGTAAACCTGGTCAATGCGCAACAGGCGAGAAGAATACTGGACCGCTTGGTAGGATACGAACTGTCGGAAATATTGTGGAGGAAAGTAAAAGGTAAGCTCTCTGCCGGCAGGGTGCAGTCCGTTGCAGTGAAGCTAATCGTGGATAGGGAAAGGGAGATCATGGCCTTTGAAGCGGAGCCTTATTTCAAGGTGCAGGGATTATTTCCGGTGAAAAATGAGTACAACCGGATTGCTGAGCTCAAGGCAGATCTTGAAAATCGCCTGACGGATGAGCAGGCGGCTAGAGCATTTCTCAGTAAGGCGAATGGTGCAACGTTCTCGATTGACAATATTGAGGTTAAACCGGGCAAACGGACTCCGGCCGCTCCGTTTACCACTTCTACCCTGCAACAAGAGGCAAGTCGCAAACTTGGATTTGGGGTTAATCGTACGATGAGTGTGGCGCAAAGGCTCTATGAAGCGGGGCATATCACCTATATGAGAACCGATTCTACTAATCTCAGTGAGATCGCTATTGCAAAAATATCCGATACCATTAAACAGGAATTTGGCGATCAATACCTTCAACCCCGGAAATTTAGTAAGAAGAAGGAACTGGCTCAGGAGGCACACGAGGCTATTCGACCCACCTACATAGAAAATACATCTATATCTGCCGACCGGGATCAGGAGAGACTATATGACCTGATTTGGAAAAGAACGGTAGCCTCACAAATGGCAGATGCGAAACTGGAAAAAACCATTGTAAAAATTGGGATTTCCACCATCCCCGGGGAAAACCTGGTCGCTACCGG
Organism: Saprospiraceae bacterium; assembly: GCA_020436835.1. Classification (GTDB taxonomy): domain Bacteria; phylum Bacteroidota; class Bacteroidia; order Chitinophagales; family Saprospiraceae; genus JABDMH01. Next base: position 35,784 of record JAGQWZ010000184.1, read on the forward strand.
TGAGGTACTAAAATTTGATGGTTTCCTCAAATTATATCTGGAGACAAAAGACGATGATGACGATGAAGAAACCACAGGCATGCTTCCTCCACTTAAGGAAGGTCAGATCCTGGAACTGGATAATTTGATGGCCGTTCAGAAATTTACCAAACCACCTGCCCGGTACACGGAAGCCGGACTGGTAAAAAAACTGGAGGAATTGGGTATCGGCCGGCCTTCAACGTATGCCCCAACGATCAGTAAGATCATGGAAGCCGACCGGGGTTATATCAGCAAAGAGAGTCGTCCCGGAGTGGAAAGAAAATATATCATCCTGACCCTCAAAAATGCGAAGATTGAAGAGAAAGAAGAGACTGAGATTACCGGAGCTACCTCAAGCAGGCTTTATCCCAGTGATGTGGGAATGATCGTTACCGATTTTCTGACGGAGCATTTCGAGACGATCATGGATTATGGATTTACTGCCGAAATCGAAGAAAAATTCGATCATATTGCCGCCGGTAAGTTTGACTGGACAACAATGCTCGCCGATTTCTATTTTCCGTTCCATGACGTGGTTGAAACCACCATTCAGAATGCGAAAAGATCACGAGGAGAAAGAACCCTGGGAACAGATCCTAAAACCGGACTAAGTGTTCTGGCCAAGATTTCCAAGTATGGCCGGCCTATGATCCAGATCGGTGCCATGGAAGAGCTGGAGGAAGGACAAAAACCTCATTTTGCCAACCTCAAATTCGATCAGTCAATCGAAACCATTACCCTGGAAGAGGCCCTTGAACTATTTAAACTTCCTATGGTCCTGGGGGAAATGGATGGAAAAGAAGTATCGGTAAATACCGGTCGATATGGACCCTATGTTAAATATGGAGAGGACTTCATATCATTGGGAAGAAGGGTAGATCCCTTCGAAGTCGAATTCGAGCAGGCGGCCGAATTGATTCGTGCAAAGAAAGAAGCCGATAAACCCCTTGGTACCTATAAAGGGCATCCTATCACCAAAGGCAAAGGACGTTTCGGACCTTATCTGAAGTGGAACGAGCTTTATGTGAACATCCCCCGCAAAATAAATCCAGAGGAAATCACTCTGGAGCAATGCTTTGAATTGATCGCTGCAAAAGTTGAAAAAGAAGCGAATCGATATCTTAAGAAGTGGGATGAAGATAAATTATCCATCGAAAATGGAAGATGGGGCCCTTTTATCAGATATGGGAAAAAGAACTTCAAGCTCCTGAAGAAAGAAGACGGATCCAAATATGAAGATGAAGAGCTGCGGGACATAGGCAAAGAAGATGTTCTTAAAATGATTGAAGAACAAGCTCCCGGTACAGTTAAGAAAAAAGCTTCAAAAAAATCTTCCTAATTAGTGGACCGTTCAAGGAGTACCTGTTGAATTTCGTGGGCAGCACGTTTTGAAGCACCCTGGTTTCCTAAAAGTTCCTTTAACTCTGCATATCCTTTCTCCAGGTTTTTCAAGCCTTCCGGACTGAGTATATAGTTGAGTTCGTTCACCAGGGATTGGTGATTGAATTCCTCCTGGATCAGCTCTTTTACCAGAGGTTTGTCGAGGATCAGGTTTACCAGACTGATATAATTCACTTTGATTAGCCTTTTCGCCAATACATAGTTAAGCCACGCTCCCTTGTAGCAAACCACCTGTGGCACTCCCATGAGAGCCGTCTCGAGTGTAGCCGTACCGGAGGCAACTAAGGCCGCTTGTGAGTGGGCCAGAACAAGACTTGTATCATTGTAAATTGTCTTTACCCCCTTCTGTTCTGCTTCCTGATAGGTATCCGCCGTGAGTGAAGAAACCGCGGCAACGACAAATTGGTATTCCTGAAAGTCAGGCATAATAGACAACATGACGGAAAGATGTTTAATCACCTCCTGTTTTCTGCTGCCAGGAAGCAGAGCAATCACCGGTTTATTTTCAAGCTTGTACTTTGTTAATAGATTCTCTTCATTTTCCAAAGTGGGCAAATGGTCCAGCAACGGATGGCCGACGTAAGTCACCTCAAAATCATACCGCTCATAAAATGCAGGCTCAAAAGGAAGAATGACCAACATCAAATCGACTACTTTCTTCAGTACATTTGCTCGTCCAGCTTTCCAGGCCCAAATCTGGGGTGAGATGTAATAAATGATTTTTGCCCTGATTGCCTTTTTCTTAGCCCATTCCGCTATCCGGATGTTAAAGCCAGGATAATCAATTAGAATCAGTGCATCGGCATCGAAAGCAAGGAGATCTTCCTTACAATATTTTAAGAATCCCAATATCTTGCGGAGATTTCCAATCACTTCTGCAAATCCCATGAAGGCGGTGTCACGGTAGTGTTGCACCTGATGCCCGCCCACAGATACCATTCGATCTCCTCCCCAAAAACGAAACTCAGCCGCTGGGTCAAGGGAGCGGATTGCAAGCATCAGATTCGCACCATGGATGTCACCCGAAGCTTCACCGGCAATGAGATAATATTTCATAGGCTAGAGAACAGATGCGCCGAAAAAATAGAGCCATACTCCTACCAGGGCGACGGTAGGAAAGACCATCCCCCGCATGGCATTACCCATATTTTGAGTTTTAAATACCTGCAAAGGGAGGATATTGAGACATAATCCGACCAGAGCGGAAGTCCTCTGCCGAAAATCCATGGCGACCCGCCCAGGTTCAAGCCATCCGATCGTCTCCATATTGTCGAACAGATTTATTAACAGGAAATACCAGAAAAAGGGGAGGATCAAACCTGCCAGAATGCCAACCCACACCTTATCGTATTTTTGAAAACGGGAGGATCTCATATGCCGATATTTTCAAAATCTTTTAGTTCCTGCAGTGCGCTGTAATGAGTCAGGTCATGCATGGACGGGACCATCGAAATATACCCTTCTTCCAGGGCCTTCAAATCAGTATCTTCCTCCGCGCTACCATCTTCAAAGCGGCCGGTGAGCCAATAATAATGCTTCCCTCGAGGATCAGTGCCCTGCTGGAATTCTTCGACCCATCGGGCTTCAGCCTGGCGACACACTTTGATTCCCCTTATTGTACCCACGGGTATGTTTACATTCAGCAGTTTTGATTGGCCTAGGTCTGAATCCAGGACTCGCTGACAAATTTGGCGGATAAACGGTTGAGATGGCCGGAAATCGGCATCGAATGCATAATCCAGGAGCGAGAACCCGATAGATTTAACTCCTTCCAGTGAGGCTTCCATCGCTGCAGACAAGGTACCGGAATAGATAATATTTATGGAAGCATTTGACCCATGGTTTATTCCGGATACACACAGATCAAACGGACGGTCTTTCTTTATTACATTCATTGCCAACTTAACACAGTCCACTGGAGTACCGGAACATTCATAAGCTTTTATCGCTCCAAAAGCTTCCACTTCGTTTATCCTCAGTGGTTGGTCAATCGTAATGGCGTGTCCTTTGCCCGACTGTGGACTATCGGGAGCAACCACTATTACCTCTCCCAGCGACTTCACTACATCGACCAATGCGGCTAATCCGGGTGCGAGAATCCCATCATCGTTCGTCGCCAAAATTAACGGTCTCTCCATTGAATTCATATTAAGGAAAACAAATATACATTAAACTGACAAGAGGTATAAGGATTGACGAACTCGGATTTGCGGCAAATTCTAAAGCTTAATGAATGAGCCCACCCAAAGCATTGATTGATTTTGCAGGACGATTTGATAAGTACCGGGCAAGAGCTCCCGAATGTCAACCGTGTTGTCTATCAGACCTTTTTGCATGACAATCTCTCCCTTGATATTGATCACCCTGATCGATGATCTCCTAGCGCTGGATATATCGAATACCAGATGCAGGTATTCCCTGGCTGGATTGGGATATAGCGTCAGACTTCCGGCAATCTGCTCATGGATTCCAACTCCCAATTGGCCATCAATACCCTCCTGGTCCAGGTCGAAAGTCATGATCGACTTGGCGTGCGTACCGGCAATCAGCAGATTATTATCCGGATTATATTCCAGATCAAATACCGGTACCAGAGGCATATTGTTTCCCAAACGAATCCAATGACTACCGGCATCCCGACTAAGATAAACACCTACGTCTGTCCCGACAAATAACACCTGGTCATTATTATTTGGCAGCACAAGGATATCATTAACCGGCAGTGGGGGTAGATCACCAGTGATGTCATGCCAATGCTCACCCTGATCATCCGAACGGTGTACATGAGCCAGCTTTTCACCCGATTTATATCCGGAATGGGTTACATACAGAACCGAATCGAAACCCATGGAATGAGTGATCGCGGTAATATATCGATCCGGCAGGCCCACATCCACTTTTTCCCAATGTATACCCAAATCGAGGGTACGATAGAGATTGCCATCACCGGTTCCAACATAGATGGATGAGGGATCAAAGGGTGACTCCTCGATCACGCTGATATTACTGGTTGCATCGAGTAATACTTCCGGATCTGTTAGCACCGGACTGATCGGAACAAAGTTTTCATCGGGACCGGTCATATTCCGGTACAAACGGTCAGTTCCGTAGTAAAGGACATCAGGATCAAACCGGCTCATAATCACCGGAGCATCCCAATTTATATTGTCACTACCATCGATACCTTTAGTTGCTCTCTCATAGGATTGGCCACCATTCAGTGTCACCGAAAGTCCTCCAAGCTGTGTCTCCACATAGTATATGTTGGGATCATTTGGATGAAAAATGGTGCGAAATCCATCGCCGGAGAAATATTGAACCCAGTCGGACAAAATAGACTTGTTACCAAAGGAACTGCCATTATCCTGGGCACCACCATAGTACATATCCGGCTTATGCGGATTATAGGCTACGCGGTAGATTTGAGTGGTCGGTATATTTTCGATATCCAACCATGAACTAGCATCATCTACCGATTTGTAAAGTCCCCCGTCAGTAGCAACGAGAAGTGTATCGGCGTTTACAAACCAAAGGTCGTGTTTGTCAGCATGTACTTCATCGGCAGTGAACTGATCCGCTCTTTGCCACCTTCTCACCCGGTCATTGTAACGCCATAGTCGCACTCCCAGCAGAAAGAGGTCATCTTCATCCAACGGATTGATCCTGATTTTACCAAAATACCAGCCAAAACCCAGAAACGGTTGAGTTCCCATGCCACTATTAGGATTTGTTGGAATGGCGGACCATGTTTCTCCCCCATTGGCCGTTTTGTAGATCTGTTCAAGTTCAAAGTCGAGATCGACATAAACGGCATAGAGTTTTTCCGGATTGGAAGGGGACAACTCGATTCCTATCCTGGAATGTTGTCGGTTTGGCAAGCCTCCGGAAAGTTGCGTCCATTGAATGCCTCCATCCGTTGATTTGTAGATCCGCGCTCCTTCTCCCTCCGTGATTGATTCCTCGTAATTACGTATCCGGTCCCAGCCTGCGGCATAGATAATATTACCATCCGATGGATGGAGGGCGATATCTATCACTCCGGTTCCGTCACCCAGAAACAATACTTTCGTCCAGGTAACACCGGCATCGGACGACTTGTATAATCCCCGATTGTCATCGCGGTAAAACGGAACGCCCATACTGGCGGCAAAGAGAATACCCGGGTTGTCCGGATCTATTGATATTTCAGAAATGATGCCGACTTCCTTCAGACCCAGATATTCCCAGGTTTTTCCGGTATCGGTAGATTTATAAATGCCATTACCACTGAAAGGGATTCCGGAAATATTGGGGTCACCGGTGCCGGCATAAACGATATCCGGGGCTTTGTCATCAAATACAATATCACCGATAGCCATGACCGGAAAATTATCAAAGACCGGTTGCCAGCTCTGACCACCATTTTCGGTCCGGTAAATGCCCCCGGCCGAATATCCGATCAGGATAATGTTATGATCGGCGGGATGTACCGCAATCGTGTTTATTCTGGCTCCTAAGTTAGCCGGACCCTGTGTTTCCCAAATCCCGGCATTTCTGGATTTACTATTTTTCAGATGTGCCCTAACCATCGAAAATTCTTCCTGCCAGCCCCTGATATCCAGATGTTTATCCGGATAGGCTCTTTGCCAGTAGAGATGATCTGTAGGGAGCAATTTGTCGGATTCTTCATATTGCTCACCATGGCATGCTAAAAGTGAGATGATCAGCGCTGGTGCGAAAAATCGTATCATTGTGGTTTTAAACAACATATTAAATATAAGGTTGTTATTTTGCATTTCGGCTGATTCAGCCGTCCTTAACACATAATTTGGACCGCCCTTTATCCGCACCGTTTAATCAATGCCGGCACGCTACGCAGATGTAATCATACCACTTGCAGTCAAGAATACCTATACCTACCGGGTACCCGCGAACCTGGAAAACCAGGTCAAATTTGGAATCCGGGTAGAAGTTCCGTTCGGAAAGAAAAAGTTGTATGCAGCCCTGGTCCTGGAAATACATGAGAATAAACCTGCATATGACACCCGCAAAATCTTAAATGTAATAGATGAAGAGCCCGTCGTAACCTCGATTCAACTCAATCTATGGAGATGGATGGCGGATTATTATCTATGTGATTTAGGCGAGATCATGTTTGCAGCCATGCCGGCGCGGTTAAAGCTGCAGAGTGAAACAAGAATAAAACCGGGTAAAAATCTGGATGAGCAGATTTTTGACCTCAGTGACCAGGAGTACCTAATTGCCGAGGCAGTCTCGATCCAAAAGGAGATTACTATTGATCAGATCAGATCAATATTGGACATCAAGACCGTATATCCCCTCATCAGGAAATTACTGGAAATGGAGGTGATCGAAATCTATGAAGAATTACTGGAAGACTTCCGCCCTAAAAAAGTGACTGCGGTAAGGCTAGCCTCCGAATACAGGACAGCCGACAAACAAAAGTTAATTTTTGAAAAGACTGGTCAGTCGGATCACCAGACCCGGGTCATGCTTGCTTTGTTGCAGCAGGAAAAACAAAAGAAATTTATCACTCAGGCAGACCTGGTTCGAATGACAGAGGCTAATCATAGTGTGCTGGCGGCGCTGGAGAAAAAGGGTCTGATAGAACGCTACGATGAGACCATCAGTCGCCTGCCCGATTTTGCGCAGGATTTGGATGATGCTTCCCCCCTCAGTCAGGAGCAAGAATCGATCATAAATCAAATAGATGAATTTGGGGATAGTATCAAGCCTATTTTATTGCATGGGGTGACCGGAAGTGGTAAAACGCGAATCTATATCGAACTCATTCTTAAGACACTTTCCGCAGGCAAGCAGGTTCTATACCTCCTACCTGAGATTGCCCTGACCACTCAGATTGTTCAGCGGCTGGAGACGATATTAGGTGACCAGCTCCTGGTATATCATAGCCGGATCAATGAAAATGCCCGGGTTGAAGTGTGGAAAAGTGTGCTGGGTTTACCAAAAGTTGTGCTGGCTGCCCGCTCCGGGATTTTTCTTCCCTTCGCAGATCTTGGGTTAATTGTAGTGGATGAGGAGCATGATCCCAGCTTCAAACAGGAGGATCCGAACCCGCGCTATCAAGCCCGTGATGCTGCCATCGTGCTCGCCAAAATACATGGTGCGAAAATTATCCTTGGCAGCGCCACTCCCTCGATCGAATCATACTACAACTGCAAACTGGAAAAGTATCACTACCTCGCTCTCACGGAAAGATTCGGAAATATGGAAATGCCTGAGATTAGCCTGATTAATCTAAAGAAGGTCTCGAAATCAGGTCATCTCACCACTGAATTAATCGATGAGATCAAAGCCATGAAAGCCGAGGGATTTCAATCTATTTTATTTCAGAACCGACGTGGCTTTGCACCTGTCCTAATGTGCACTACCTGCGGATGGACTACGCTCTGTAAAAACTGTGATACGACCCTGACCTATCATCAGTATTCTAATCAAATGCGTTGTCATCTCTGTGGCTACAGTGAGAAACCAGCTATTGAGTGTCCAGCCTGCGGCAATCATGAACTGACTCTCAAGGGATTTGGAACGGAGATGATTGAGGACGAAGTAAAAATCATGTTACCCGATCTAAAAACAGCGCGGCTTGATCTGGATACCGCCCGCGGAAAGAAAAAGCTGGAAAAAATCATCTATCAGTTTGAAAGCGGTGAACTCGATATACTGATCGGCACCCAGATGATAAGCAAAGGGCTGGATTTTGACCGGGTCGGACTGGTCGGTGTCGTTAGTGCAGATCATCTACTTCACTTCCCCGATTTTCGGGCGGCTGAAAGGGCGTTTCAACTAATGACGCAGGTAGCGGGAAGGTCTGGACGCAGACATCGTCGCGGCAAAGTGCTCATTCAGGCCTATCATATCAGTCATCCGGTCATCCACGATGTCATTGCCGGCAATTATGACCAATTCTTCAAGAGGGAAATTCAGGAGCGAAAGCAATTTGGGTTTCCTCCTTTTAGTCGAATGATCGTTTTAACTGCCAGACATGTCGATGCGAATAAAGCTATACTCGCTGCTCAGACGATCAGTCAGTACCTTAAGCAAAGATTGGGAGACCGGGTGAGTGATGCGATTACACCATCAATTGCAAGAATTCGCAACCGTTATCTCGGTTTGATAGTTATTAAGCTAGAAAAAAAGTCATCACTGATTCAGCAATGCAAGGATTGGATCAATGAGGCCATTATTCTGATTAAAAAACAGAAAGGCTTTTCGACGCTCCGGGTCAGTATCAATGTCGATCCGTAAAAGCGTGAGGTAGGCGATCTTCTCATCGATTAAAATATATCTTTGTTGCTGATGAAAGAACTCCAACATTTAAATAAGTATTTCTTTCGCTATAAATGGCATCTCATTGCAGGTTTCGTCTTTGTGGCTCTATCAAACTACTTCCGGGTTTTACAACCTCAGGCCATCCGACAGGCCCTGGACCTGGTTTTTGAAAACATCAAGATCTACCGGCTTTATGACGGATTTGCCGCTCAGGAACATATGTTTAATGAGATTGGCAGATCGCTCTTGTTTTTTGCGATTTTGGTATTGATCCTTGCATTGATCATGGGGATCTTCATGTATTATATGAGGCAGACCATCATTGTCATGTCCCGTCTGATCGAGTATGATTTACGCAAGGAAGTATTCATTCACTACGAAGAATTACATCTGGGATTTTTCCGGAAGAATATGACCGGTGATCTGATGGCAAGGATCACCGAAGATGTAAACAAAGTGAGGATGTATCTTGGCCCGGCAATTCTCTACGGGATTAATCTCTTTACCTTGTTTTTCATGGTGATCTACTCCATGTTTGCGGTAAATGCCGAGCTATCCTGGTATTGTCTGATGCCTTTGCCCCTGCTCTCTTTGTCAATTTATTTTGTCAGTTCGGTGATTCACAAGAAGAGCACAATTATTCAGCAACAGCTTGCCAAATTAAATAGTATCGCACAAGAGGTCTTCAATGGAATCCGGGTGATTAAATCGTATACCCAGGAGAAAGCCATGGATGCGTACTTTGCTGAGGAGTGTGAAGAGTACAAGGACAAATCACTGACATTAGCCCGGATCAACGCATTGTTTTTCCCCTTGATGTTACTGATCATTGGTGCAAGCACGATAATCACTATTTATTTTGGAGGGGTACAGGTATACAAGGGAAATATCACACCGGGCAACATTGCCGAATTTGTGATCTATGTGAATATGCTCACCTGGCCGGTGACTTCGATTGGCTGGATTGCTTCAATCATCCAGCAAGCAGAGGCATCCCAGAAAAGGATCAATGAGTTTTTGCAGGAAAAGCCGGATATTCTTTCCACGACGGACGAGAAAGTACCAATCAAAGGTGAAATCGAATTTCGCAATGTCAGTTTTACCTATCCCGACAGCGGCATTGAGGCCTTGAAGAATTGTTCTTTTAAACTCACTGTGGGAGACAAGATGGCTATAATCGGTAAGACCGGAGCAGGAAAAACAACGATTGCCGACTTACTGCTGCGTATGTATGACCCAACGGATGGAGTTATACTGCTGGATGGCAAAGATCTTAGAGCCTATAATCTGCAGCATTTACGTCAAAGAATAGGATATATCCCACAAGATGTATTTCTCTTTTCCGATACCATTCAAAACAACATTACGTTTGGCCTGGACCAGCCCAATTCTTCCGACCGGGATGCTCAGTATTATGCCAGGAAGGCTGCTGTCTACGAAGATATAATGGATCTTCCGGAAGGATTTAATACGCGGGTCGGCGAGAGGGGAGTCACCTTATCTGGCGGACAGAAGCAAAGAGTATCAATGGCCAGAGCCTTCATGAAAGATCCCGACATATTTATTCTGGATGATTGTCTAAGTGCGGTTGATACAAGTACGGAAAAGCAGATACTCGAATACTTTAATGAAATGCTTACTAATCACACTACCCTGGTGATTACCCACCGTATTTATTCATTTCTACAATTTGATAAAATTATCGTACTGGACCAGGGTTCTATTGTAGAGGAGGGATTGCATAGTGATTTGATTGCACAGAAAGGATTTTATGCCAAAATGTACGAACGTCAACAGCTGCGAGAGCAGGAGAGTGAAAAATTTTAAAATTTGTATATTTTAGCTAATCTTTATAGTTAAAATGGTTAGTATCATTAATCAACCTAATCTATTGTACGGTGGACAACGATAAAAATTCGAGAAAGTTTGAGAGTGTGTTTTCACACAAGGTAAGAGCAGGAAGAAGACGAACTTATTTTTTTGATGTAAGACGGACCAAGGGAGATGACTTCTATATTACCTTAACAGAAAGCACAAAGCGATTTAATGGGGACGGTTATGAAAGGCATAAGATTTTCCTGTACAAGGAAGATTTCAACCGCTTCATTGAAGGTCTGGAAGAGACGGTAAACCACGTGAAGAACGAACTCCTCCCCGATTATGACTACGATGAGTACACGAGACGTAATCAGGAATGGGAAGAAAGAAGATCGGAAGAAGATGATGACGAAGATCAGGTAAGTGCCGGTGAGAGTTCATCTGGTAAGGATGAAAGTTCTGATGAGGACGAAATGTCCTGGTAAGAAATTCATAAAGCAATTTTATAAGCCCTGCTCCTATCATCTACATTGTGTGTATAGGCACACACGGTAACCACTGTGTCAAATGGCTTATTTTTTAGCGCAATTTCCCTTACAATTGGTTGTTTTCCCTGGAGAGAACATTCCTCTGCATATCTTCGAACCAAGATATCGCGAGTTGATAAATGACTGCGAACAGGAAGGTATTCCCTTCGGAATCACTCCCACTATTGATGGCAAGCTGGAGAAGGTAGGAACCTCCATGAAGCTCGTTAAGATTAAGAAAAGATATCCGGATGGACGGATGGATATCGTCGTATCCGCTAGCCATTGCTATACAATTGAGCGATTCCATGTGACCATGGAGTCGAAAACCTATGGATCGGCAGAAGTCACCGATGTCAAGTTTACCGGCATTTCAGATCCGACTTACGAGTTACATCTGTATTCCCTGATGCAGGAATTGTACAGCATTATGCGAATACCAACGAAGAAGATTCCAAAGAGGTTCGAATTACATCAGATTGTGCATAAGATCGGACTGACGCTTGAGGAAGAATACCGGCTACTCTGTATGTCAAACCAGATAGACCAACAAATCTTTGTAATTGAACGGCTGGAAAAGATCTTGCCGCAAGTCCGGGAGATGGAAGAGATTAGAAAAAGGATCGAAATGAATGGCCATACCCGCTACATCATTCCTCCCAAATAGAGCAATCAAGAATATATGATAAAAGAATATGCCCGGCTACTGGTCGATTATTGCCTTGAAATCCAGGCCGGAGACCAACTTTTTGTTCAATCAACCACTCTGGCTGAACCATTGGTGAGAGAAGTGTATCGATTGGCCATGCAGGCAGGTGCCCATGTGATCACCGAGCTTGAATGGAGAGAACAGTCCCGTATCTATTTCATGGAAGCCGCTCCTCATCAATTGGAATGGCTCTCTCCCAATTCACAAAAGATATTCTCTGAATTTGATGCCTACCTGCATATACGGGCTCCCTTCAATCTACGGGAAGACCAAAATACAGACCCCGAAAAAAGGAAAGCAAGGAACAAGGCAACAAAAGCGATAAGTCAAATATATAGCAATCGTACAGCCGATCGCTCTCTGAAGAGGTGCTTATGTCAGTACCCCACGCAAGCTGCCGCTCAGGAAGCAGGAATGTCGCTGGAAGAATATCAGCACTTTGTATACAGTGCCTGCAAACTATTTGATGAGGATGCGAGAAATAGTTGGCTTCAGGTAAGGAATCAGCAACAAGATATCGTAGACTATTTGAATAAAGTAGATACGATGAGATTCCGGAAAGAGGGTACTGATCTTACTTTCTCGGTCAGAGATCGAATTTGGATGAATTCGGATGGAAGGACAAATATGCCCTCCGGAGAAGTCTATACTGCTCCCATAGAAGATCAGGTGAACGGAGAGATTTACTTTGACTATCCCTCCATATTCAGGGGACATCCTGTGCAGGGAATCCGCTTAAAAGTTGAAAATGGATTCATTATCAACTGGGAAGCCCGCACCGGTCAGAAACTGCTTGATGAAGTTTTTGCCACGGAGGGTGCAAGACAATTTGGAGAAGTTGCTATTGGAACAAACTATAGCATACAGATGCCAACCGGTAACATTCTGTTTGATGAGAAGATCGGTGGGAGTATTCATATGGCGGTCGGACAAGCTTATTATCAGACAGGCGGAAAAAATACTTCATCAATCCACTGGGATATGATTTCTGACATGAAAGCAGATGGTGAGATTTGGGCCGATAGCAAATTAATCTATGAAAAAGGCAAATTTCTTATTTAGAGATCATTTCCCAAATGGATTCTCGCTATTTGATGTAGTAATCGATGCTACTGACCACCCTGGCGATTTTGTTCAAATAAAATTCTTCTGATTCATTTACCCGATTAGAAGGGATCATGGAAATAATTCCCTGGTTGGCTCTGCGGATTCCGCCAACTTCTGCACCTGAATTCGTGGCAAATTCTTCCGCTGATTTCAAAGCGGCCTGAGTTGATTCTGCCAGAAGTTCAGGTTTTATATCATTGATCTTCGTAAAAAAATACCGGGGTCTGGTTAACCAACGATCTCCGGTAAGTGAGACACCTTCATCAAGAAGCTGGTTAACCTGCCCTGAAACCTGATCGAGGATATCTACTTTATCGGTCGATACGGATATTTGCAAATTTGCAGAGTAGCGTGCCTGAGCTTCTCCATAAATATTTTCCCTGATGCTTAACTCTTCTACTTTAATCTCACTCTCAGCAAAGCCTTTTTCCTGCAACCAGTCCCTCGAATTCTTTAATTGGAGATTAATGTCACGCTTGAGATACTCAATATCATTGCCAGCACTGGACACCGCCAGAATCCAAGATCCCTGGTCTGCCTGCACTTCTTTTTCAGCTAAACCTTTTACTGATACGTATTGCGCTGATTTACGTGTCTCTAATATATAACGACCAAAAATATACATTCCTAGCACAAAAAATATCCCCAGGATGACCGAAGCTGGCATGTAATTTGTCTTCATGGTAAGTGTCTCAGATGATGTAATCTCTCAAAAGTAGCAAATTTTCAACCCGTCTTTTGCTCTGATTTTGAGACAACTCAAAGACAAATGATGAAACACGTTTAACTGGTGAGCTACAGAGTTCATCAGACGAATAATGCACTGTCTGTCACAATCAAAGATAGTGAGCTTTGACATTCTAAACTGACTCTGAAATGCGATGGTCTGGTATTTTTTTTTTTGACACATCGATAAAGATATTTTTGATCGGGATAACTATGGTTTTCTAAGGCTGCTTAAAGAAGCGGCCTTATTTTTTCCTCTCCCGTTTCAATCCATTTAAAAGTTAAGTGCTACGGCACTCCAAAGATATTTTTGATCGGGATAACTATGGTTTTCTAAGGCTGCTTGAAGAAGCGGCCTTATTTTTTCCTCTCCCGCTTCAATCCATTTAAAAGTTAAGTGCTACGGCACTCCAAGATATTTTTGATCGGGATAACTAATGGTTTTCTAAGGCTGCTTGAAAAAGCGGCCTTATTTTTTTCCCTACTACCTGAGTTCCAAAACCAGACACGACCCAGCAATTATAACAAATTAAATTCGGACACTTTTTTCATTTCCGTTTCCAGGCCTTTAAGGGTCTCCCGGGTAATTGGTGTCAGAGGCAGGCGGACTTCACTTTCGCACAGTCCCATTAAATGCATACATCCCTTTATTCCCACCGGATTTCCCTCCAGGTAAAGCCAATGATGGAGGTTGATCAAAGCCTGGTTAATCCTACGCGCTTTTTCAAAGTCACCCTCCAGCGCCAGCCGGCACATAGTGGAGAAGTTGTCAGGATATGCATTGGCGATTACCGAGATAACTCCCTTTCCTCCACAGGCCAAAAATGGCAAGGTCGAAGGATCATCTCCAGATAAAGCCAGAAAACCGGATGCAGTAAAACGCATGATCCGGGTGGCCTGCACCATATCCGCTGAAGCGTCCTTAACCCCGGCAATATTAGCATGACTATTCGCCAACCGCACTACCGTTTCCGCCGAAATATTAGAGGCCGTTCTGCCAGGCACATTGTACATGATAATCGGAAGAGGACTCCTCTGGGCCAAAGCCAGGTAATGCTGAAAGATACCTTCCTGAGTGGGTTTGTTGTAATACGGACTGACGGAGAGCAAGGCAGCAATTCCTTCAAAATCAAAACGATCGAATTTATCCAGCAGTGCCTGCGTATTATTACCTCCGAAATTACCTAAGACTACTGGTTTTCGACCCTTATTTACTTCCAGGGTTTTATTTATAATTTCTTTTTGTTCTGCTTCCGTAAGCGTAGCTGTTTCAGCGGTAGTGCCCAGGCAAACCAGATAATCAACACCTCCTTCAATCTGAAACTCTAATACCCTGGACAATGCATCCAAATCAACTGCACCATTCTTAAAAGGAGTTATTGTTGCTACTCCACACCCTTTAAGTTGATCAACTATCATATTGCCAAGGTTTTTTCAAATATATCCAATGTTTTTTCAATGATAAAAGCCAATTCGTCCTGCTCATCGCGTTTGACGATAATATTGTATAAAGCCGGGTAGTCCGGGCTGATCCCCATCTTGTTTTGGGCTATGGTCTTCGCCATTATATAGTGGATGATTTTATGATTGTCAACATCGAGGTTAATACAAACACGATATCGGCGCTGCATAAACAGCGCTAATTTATGTCTGCTGAAGTCTGGCCTGATACCCACATCTGAGAGGCTAAAATGGGGAAAAGCAAAAGTCACCTGATTTTCCAATTTCTTTGGTACATACCCAAAGAGATGGATGTTTTCCTGATACCTTCTTTGCAGTGTTTCGTAAAACTGGGTAACGGATTGTTGGTGCAGCAGCGATTCGGCAGAGAACAAGATTCCAATGCCTTTTACCTCTTCACTTTTTACTTCGGTGTCAAATTTTTGTTTTTTGAGGAATAGATCCAGATTTAATTCACCAATGATTTTCTTAAGACTCATCGGGTTCAGCTACTTCGATTTCAAGAAATTCACCCATGCCCCGGTATTTTGCAATCCGGGCATCGATCAGTTCATCGATTGGGATCTTTTTATATTTGCTTAATTGCTGCTTGATGTGTTTTTTAAGGACAACCGCCATGGTTTCAGGATCCGAATGAGCACCGCCTAATGGTTCCTTGATGACCCCATCTACCAGGCCATTTGAAAACATATGGTCAGAGGTGAGTCTTAAAGATTCCGCGGCCTGTTCCTTGTAATCCCAGCTGCGCCACAGGATGGAAGAACAGGATTCCGGAGATATTACTGAATACCAGGTATTTTCGAACATATAAACTGCGTCTCCCAATCCGATCCCTATGGCACCACCACTGGCCCCCTCTCCGATCACATAGCAAATAATTGGTGTTCTCAACTGAGCCATTTCAAACAAATTTCTGGCGATCGCTTCAGCCTGCCCTCTTTCTTCAGCCTCCACACCAGGATATGCTCCCGGAGTGTCGATGAATGAGATGACCGGCAGTTCAAATTTTTCCGCAAGTTTCATAAGTCGCAGAGCCTTGCGATAACCTTCTGGATTGGCCATCCCGAAATTCCGGTACTGCCGCATTTTTGTATTTACCCCCTTTTGGTGACCGATAATCACCACACTTTGGCGGTCGATCTTTGCCAGGCCGCCAACGATGGCTTTGTCATCCTTGTAATGACGATCTCCGTGGAGTTCCTCAAATTTATCGCAAATGGTCCGTATGTAGTAGAGTGTGTACGGTCGTTCCGGATGACGTGAGAGCTGCACTTTTTGCCAGCCGGATAGATTGCCATAGATCTCCTTTTTCTTCTTTTTGATCTTGGCCTCAAGTTCACTGATCATCGGCTCCACATCAAGATCACCTTCCTGTCCCACCTGCTTTATCTTATCTAATTGTTCGTACAAGCTCTCGAGTGGTTTTTCGAATTCTAGGAAAACCATGGTTACTTCGTTTTGGTTGTTCATCTACTCTTATCCAGGCGGGTCGTCTGCCGGTATAAGAGCTCAATCGGCTGTTCAAAGTTAAACAAACATTCCGAATCCGTGATCTTCCTCACCGATTCATGACCGTTAATTCGGGTCGTCGTAACTGCAAGTTGGAAAACTAGAAACTCTTCACCTGGTAGGGGTAACGCACTTCGTAGAGGCCCCTGATCTTCTCGGTAAGGATCTGCCTGAGCTGCTCAACATTTTCTCGTGTTTTGGCAGAAATAAAGAGACAAGGAACCTGGTAGCGCTTTGACAATGACTCCATCAGTTGGTCTTCCAGATCCTGCCGGGTACCTCTATCCAGAAGTTGATCGAAGTACTGCTCACGGTATTGATCAATTTTGTTAAAAATCATGATTACCGGTTTATCACCGCAATCCAACTCCCGCAGCGTACTCTCCACGGTTTGAATATGATCTTCGTACTGTGGATGAGACAAATCAATAACGTGAAGGATTAAGTCACTTTCCCGGGTTTCGTCAAGGGTAGATTTGAAGCTCTCGACTAAATGGTGGGGTAATTTTCGGATAAATCCGACGGTATCGGAAAGGAGAAAAGGCATTCTTTCAAATACCACCTTGCGCACAGTTGTATCCAGTGTCGCGAAGAGCTTATCTTCAGCGAATACATCCGACTTTGAAAGGAGATTCATCAATGTTGACTTGCCGGCATTGGTATATCCCACTAAAGCCACTCGAATCAGATCTCCCCGGTTTTTACGTTGGGTCACATTTTGCTTGTCGATCTTTTCCAACTTCGTTTTAAGCATGGCGATCTTATCCCGAACAATCCGGCGATCCGTTTCAATTTCCTTCTCACCAGGTCCGCGCATTCCGATCCCCCCTCTTTGACGCTCCAGGTGAGTCCATAGGCCCCTCAATCTGGGTAAGAGATATTGCATCTGAGCGAGCTCAACTTGTGTTTTCGCTTGTGCCGTTTGAGCCCTGTTTGCAAATATGTCAAGAATGAGCGTACTTCGATCGACAATCTTAATCTTCAGTTCTTTCTCCAGATTATTCTGCTGCTTGCCTGAAAGGTCCTCATCAAAGATCACCAACTCAATATCGTGTGAATCAACATATTCGGAAATTTCCTGCAGTTTACCTTTCCCTACAAAGGTCCGGATATCCGGATGATCCAAACGCTGTACAAATCGCTTGACTGTCACTGCACCGGCAGTATGCGCCAAAAACTCCAACTCATCCAGATGTTCATTAATCTCCTCCTCACTAAACTCACGATGGATCAAACCAACCAGAATGGCGTTTTCCAACTTTCTTTTGAGGCCGTTCCCTTTCTGTTTCCCAATGTTCCAATCTGTTGCCATAAAAAATTAAATCGCTTAATGATCCTTCAACCAACTCTGGGGATCTAATAGTTCCTTACCATGCCAGATTTCCAGGTGAATCTGGCCAGTGCCATCAAGATTTCTGGATAAACCAATGGTCTCACCGGTTTTGATCTTTTCACCCTTGCCCACCGTGATCGTCGATAAGTAGGAATATACCGAATAATAAGCACCATGAGAAATGATTACCATATGATCATAGCCGGGGATGTACTGTTGTCCGACAACCGTGCCATCAAACACTGCCTTGACCACCGCTCCCGGATCAGTACTAATATCAACACCGTTGTTGACAATGGTCACATTTCGAAGAGTCGGATGTACCTGCCGTCCGAAAGCTTTTACAATCAGACCCCGGCTCACCGGCCAGGGAAGACTTCCCTTATTTGAAGCAAATGAAGACGAGAGCCTGGTCATGGCTGGAGTCAAAGGCATATTTTTCCGTTCTTCACTTGTACTGGCAATAGCGTTTAAAATAGCAGACTTCAACTTAGCCTGAGCTTGCCGGTGTTCTTTCAAATTGGTATTTAAACGTGAGGCCTCTTTGCTCAGGCCTTTTAAAGCTCCCTTATGCCTTTCCACGTCCTGATTCAGAATTTTTCGCTCATGCTCTTCGCTGGCAAGAGCCTTATCTCTATCTGCTTCCAAGTGTTTTAGCTTTTGCAGCTCCAGGTCAATTCCCTTAACAGTCTCCGTTATCTGATGCAATTGATTACCCACCCCATCATTCAGTTGTCTTAAATACCTCCAACGCCGGTACAGTTGCGGCAGACTTTGTGCGGTAAACAAAAACACCCAACGATTTTTCAGCAGTTTAGATCGATAGGAAGTCCGAAGCACCTTTCCGTAAGCATCGGTCAGATTATTCTTCTGTTCCTTCAGTTTTGCAATCTCCGATTCGCTTATCTTCTCTTTCTTCCTGATTTCATGGAGTTCGGCTGAAATACTTTGAATTAATAACTGGCGGGATTCGATCTTCTTTGCCAGCAGCGCTATTTGCCATTCTGTATCCTTCCGGCGATCTTTGTTTTCCGAAAGGAGCTTATTGGCATATGCAATCTTTTCTTCCAGTTTTGCCTGTTCTTTTTTTAACTTATCTACACTCGACTGGGCGAAAGACAAACCGGCAATCAGGAAACAAAAAATCAATACTCCGGACCATTTAATCAGTCCGTTCATAGTGCTTGGGAATTTCAAATGGAGCCTTTTTCTTTTCGGTGTCAATATCGGAGAAATTTAACTGAATACTAGCAAGATGTGTATCATCTTTTTTTATAATATATTGACGAAAATAGGAAAAATCCCGGGATTGTATGCCACTGCGAAAATCATCATAGCTGGCACTTACCTGGTAACGACTTTGTTGGTCGGTGACTTCGACCAGATCCGTTCGCAAGCGTTCGGGATTAATTTGTTCTGATAGTATGATCGGACTGAGATCCTGTGAAATCAGGTAGTGATCTTTCGAGAACTGAAATTCAAAAGGTCTCTTGTCATCGATAATACTATTACCAAGTAGAAGTTGTTCTAATTGATGATAACTGGCGGGAATCTCATATGATTGATTAAAGTTGTCATAGCTCTCAGCCACATACGATTTTTCCCATCGATTGATCGCAAATATGGAATCCGGCCTGATCAATATCCTTGCCACTTCATAGCTCAGAAAGGATGCGGAGATCCAGATATAATTGCTTTCCTTCATGCGAAGTTGGGCAACAAAACTGACCCGCTGATCTCCATCATCATACTTGATCCTGGCCCGGGCATTGAAGTCAGCCGCTTCAACCTTCTGCTCTCTGAGATGCCTCAGTACATAATCAGCACTTCTGAGCTTTGGAACTTCTGCGACGGCACCTTTTTTTGCGGTACCACAACTGAATGTACCAATGACGAGCAATAAGAACAATAGAAGAGTAACCGGATGCCTGAAGATCATTGCTGTTCAATAAGTTTTTCCTCTTCAATTTTTCGATCTAGCCATTTGGAACCCATCCCGGTTTCCCTGGCGTCTCTCCAAAACTTAACTGCCTTTTCCTTCTGGTCAGATTTATAGAGGATATCTCCGTATTTCTCCAGAATGTAACCATACTGGTCTCCCCCTTGTTTTACTGATTTTTCCATCCACTCTCGTGCCGCGTCCAGATTCTGTGCACGGTATGCAATCCACGCTTTCGTTGCCATATATCGGGGGTTCTTATCATCCTTTGACAATGCCTTGTCTATCATTTTATCCGCTTCGCTGAGCCGCTCCCCCCTTTCTGCCAGGCAAGAACTATAATCATTAAGGATTCTGGTGTCTGCCGGACTTATCAACAGGGCATTGTCATAGGATTCGGTTGATGCTTCATAATCGCGAACCTCATGATAAGCTTTGCCGAGGAGAGCCAGAATATTTAACTTCAGATCATTCCTTTTTCCCACCATCAGTAGAGCCTGTTCCAAACCATCCAAAGCATCTTCGTATTCCTGAAGATTCATGTGACCTAAACCATTCAAATAGTAGATCAGAGACTGGTTGGGAAAAATCTCCATTGCTTCTTCAGAGGTCTTCACCAGATCTTGCATTTGACCGGTTTCCACCTGAAGTCCAAGCAATTGCTCCCACACGATGTAATTCGATTCATCAAACTCCAGCGTCTTTTTGTAATAGTCTATCGCCTTTGCATCTTCTCCCGCGATAGATAGCATGTCTGCATGCAGGGCATAAGCTTTTGCCTCATCCGGATGTGCCTTTTCAAGCAATTGCACCAGGTCCATCATTGCAGACATGACCACCGGATCTTTTTCTTTCTGCAATTGTCTAACATAGGGCATCAGTTCGGCAATCTTTACATCTATTCCAGCATCGGGATTTTCAATGATGGGCTTTATAGAAGAAAGATAGCCTCCATCGTTCCCTTCCTTCTTAAAGCTACTGGCCAGGGCAACATTTGCTCTGGCATCCTGGGGATTGATCACCAGGATCTGTTTGTATACATCTTCTGCCTGTGATTCTTTTCCAATCTGTTTTAAATAGGATGCCAGCACGTGACGATATTCGGTGCTTTGCGGGTAATGGTTAGCAAGCATTTCGAGTACTTCAACCGCTTTTGATTTCTTGCCCATCTGTTTATAAAGGTCATGCTTGGCATAAGCGGTCTTTTCCGTCATACCCACTTTTCCTTCAAGTTCATCGAGTATTTCGACAGCTCTTCCCAACTGATTGGCTTTGGCATATAACCACGCCTTCCGCTCCAGATCGTAGTAATTATCCGGATCCAATCTGGTAATCGTCTCATATAGTTCAGCGGCCAGATCAAATTTTTTATCGTCAGTGAAGATTTTTGCTTTCAGGTCCAGGTACCATCGATTGGAGGGGTCAATACCCAGGGCAAGATTAATATAGTGCAGTGCATCCTGGTAGTTCTTTTCACGGACTAAGATTTCCGCCAGCTCATAGGCTGCAACGTCATGATTCCGGTATTTCTTCAGCAGCTGTTCAAAAAGGCTCTTCGCGGCATCCAGATCGCCCAGAAGTTTATATTTCTTGGCGTTGATAAATTGCTTTTCGACGGATACTTGTTCTTCAGAATATCTCTTGTCAGTCGTTTGTGCTGACAAACTGTCCAGAAAAATGATGCTTAGCAAGCCGATAATTATGAAGCGCACAAGATCTCTATTTATGTTTGAAAGATAACGTTAACCAAAGATGTACCATTGTCCCTAAGGAACAAATGCTAGAATCCCGGAGGTAAATTTAAGGGTAAAATCACGAAAACATGCCAGGCGACTTTCTCAATCGACTAACGTGATTTTGAGGAAATTGGTTCTGAAACGCCGATGTAAAGGCATCGAACCGGTATTTACCAGATAATCTCCCTGCTTTACTGCCTTTGACTCCTTCAGGATCATTGTCACATCTGCGATGGTTTCGTCAGTCGAAGTAAACTTATCATAGAAAAATGGAATAACACCCCAAACGAGACTGAGAGCGCAAAGAGTGGGATAGGCGTTGGAAAAGATAAATATTTTACAAGCCGGCCGGTAGCTGGAGATCTTAAATGCAGTATACCCCGAAATTGTGATGCCTGCTATACCTTTGGCCCGTATATCATCCGCAGTTTTACCCGCATTGATACAAATGACATCCGAATAATAGGTGGGTGATTTTCTAGACGCTTTTGCTCTTTTTGAAGTCAGATCATAGTTCTTTTCAGCCTCGATTATAATTTTAGTCATTGCCTCAATGACTTTCACCGGATGTTTCCCCATGGCCGTTTCTCCACTGAGCATCACCGCATCCGTTCCATCCAAAACGGCATTTGCCACATCTAAGATCTCAGCCCGGGTGGGAAAAGGATTGGTGATCATACTATCCATCAATTGAGTGGCAACGATGACCGGAGTACCTCGCTGCAGACACTTTCCGATAATTATTTTTTGCATGGAGGGAAGTCGCTCCATCGGTACTTCTACGCCCAGGTCCCCCCGGGCTATCATAATTCCATCAGACTGCTTGATTATGGCATCTATATCTTCAATTGCCTGTGGTTTTTCAATTTTTGAAATCACCTTGGCTTTATGACCTACTTCCCGGATCTTCTCCTGAAGTTTACGCACTTCTTTTGCGGTCCTGACAAATGATAATGCTATCCAATTGATGGGTTGGGTGAGTATGTAATCAAGGTCTTCCAGGTCTTTTTCGGTCAGGGAAGGAATCGAGATGGAAGTCTCGGGCAGATTCACTCCCTTGCGGGATGAAATATGAAATCCATGGACAACAGAGAGTTTTACCTTATCCTTCTTATTGGTCTCCAGCACCTGTAGGACTACTTTTCCATCATCCAGGATGATCCGTTCTCCCGGTTGCACATCGGTGGCAAAGTTCTCGTAGCTTATATAGATTTTCTCCCGTGTACCAAGGCAGGGCTCGGTCACGAAGGTCAGCAAATCCCCACTCTGAATTGGAAAGCCATCTCCTTCCAGATCGCCAATTCTGATCTTTGGCCCCTGGAGATCGGCAAGGATACCAGTAAAGAGATTGTACCGGTCATTGATTTTAATGATTGAATCAATGACTTCCTGGTGCTGCTCATGACTACCATGAGAAAAGTTTAGTCTGAAGACATTCACCCCGGCTTGAACCAATGCGAGCAAGGCATCATAAGAACTGGAAGCAGGACCCACTGTGGCGACAATCTTGGTATTTCGTTGTTTTGTGCCGTTCATCTGTTTGGCTTAGGTTAAGTCGGCAAAGGTAATATCCATAAAAATCTAATCAAAGGTGAATCTTTCTTTATTCTTTTATGTTGGAGCTATCGTGGTAGAAATGGGGATATAAGCGGGGACATTTGCAAAAAAAAGAAAAAAAATTGCCTCTGGACAGGTGAATACTTTATTTTTGCCTCACATTTTTATTAACCTAATAATAAGTAGTTATGTCGAGTATTGCTGACAGAGTTACCAAAATCATTGTGGATAAGCTCGGAGTGGATGAATCTGAAGTTACTCCAGAAGCCAGTTTCACCAATGATCTTGGAGCGGATTCTCTTGACACTGTAGAGTTGATCATGGAGTTCGAAAAGGAATTCGATCTCTCTATTCCGGATGAGCAAGCCGAAAACATCCAGACGGTAGGTCAAGCTATTGAATACATCGAAAAGTCTTCAAAAGAATAGACATGCAGGTTGTCTGGCGCCGCAGGGTTTGCCGACCCTGATGATGACCAAATCAAGACAGCAACCGTTGTGAAAATGGTATAGATCCACGAATGAGCTACAAATCATTTGTGGATTTTTTATTTTTACACCCTCTACTAAAAATTCTCCTATGCGAAGAGTCGTGGTCACTGGTCTGGGTGCCCTTACCCCTATCGGAAACAATGTACAGGAATATACCCAAGGTCTTAAACAGGGATTAAGTGGAGCTGCTCACATCACCCACTTCGATGCCAGTGCTTTCAAGACTCATTTCGCTTGTGAGGTCAAAGACATTGACATGCAGGAGTTTATCGATGCCCGGGAGGTCCGGCGACTCGATAAATTCACCCAATATGCATTGGTGGTTGCAGCAGAAGCTCTGCAAGATTCAGGATTAGAACTTGACCGGATCGATATGGACCGGGCGGGGGTGATCTGGGGAAGCGGCATAGGCGGTCTTAGGTCGCTTGAACAGGAGATTGAAGAAAATACAAATGCTGAAATACCTCGGTTCAATCCCTTTATGATTCCCAAGATGATAGCAGATATCGCGCCGGGTCATATTTCGATCAAATATGGCCTGCAAGGTGTCAACTTTGGAACAGTTTCCGCTTGTGCTTCGGCTACCCATGCTTTTATCTGTGCACTGGACAATATCAGACTGGGAAGAGCGGATATTGTATTTACCGGTGGATCCGAAGCTGCGGTCACCCGGGCAGGAATCGGTGGATTTGGATCAATGAAAGCTCTGTCTCAACGCAATGAAGACCCTGCTACCGCGTCCAGGCCATTTGATAAGGATCGGGATGGCTTTGTGCTGGGTGAAGGGGCAGGATGCCTGATTCTGGAGGAGTACGAGCATGCAAAGAAAAGAGGAGCCAAGATATATGCCGAGTTGGCAGGTGGTGGTATGACGGCTGATGCGTATCATATTACCGCCCCTCATCCTGAAGGCCGAGGTGCTTCGAAAGTAATGGAGCTCACCTTGCAGGACGCCAATCTGAATATAGACGAGGTAGATTACATTAATGTACATGGAACCTCAACCCCTTTAGGTGATGTGGCAGAACTTAAAGCGATCCGTTCTGTATTTGGTGATCACAGCTTTGATCTCAGCATCAGCTCCACAAAATCGATGACCGGGCATCTGCTGGGTGCATCCGGTGCCGTCGAAGCAGTGGCGGCCCTGGTTGGCATGCAACAACAATTCATACCGCCTACCATCAATCATTTTACTGATGATCCTGAGATTGATTCCCGGTTTAATCTTACCTTTAACGAAGCTCAGGAAAAGACCTTAAATGTGGTGCTCAGTAATACCTTTGGGTTCGGTGGGCACAATGCTTGTGTTATATTTAAAAAATTGTAGTCGAGGTTTTGACTTTGATAAAGAGATACTATAATTTTTTCCTATCACCAAATCGTGATCTAGCCAAACGACTGCGGCCGCTATTGGGTTTTACTCCCTCCAACATGACTCTTTTCCAGCAGGCTTTCTTCCACAAATCTAATAACCACACCGTCACCACCAAAGGGCACCGCTACAATAACGAACGCCTTGAATACCTCGGAGATGCGCTATTAAGTACGATTGTGGCGGAATACCTTTTTAAAAAATACCCAAATAGTGATGAAGGCTTTCTGACCAAAATGAGGGCTAAGATTGTCAAGAGGAAAACATTGAACTATATCGGTGACGAAATGGGGCTTGACATGCTTTTACTCGAATACAATAACACCAAATTGAGTAAATCCATGATGGGGAATGCCCTCGAGGCCTTGGTTGGTGCCGTTTATCTGGAAAGAGGCTACAATGCCACCAAACAGTTTGTCATCAATAAAATTCTCCGGTCTTACCTCGATATCCATGAGATGGAGCATAATGATGATAATTTTAAAAGCCAGTTGCTGGAATGGTGTCAAAAGAATGGCAAAGACGTGACCTACGAGGTATTGGACCGTTTCAAAGTCGATAAGCGTGACCGTTTTAAGGTGGCAGTCCTGGTCGATGGAGATCAGATGGCTGAAGCTGAAGACTATAATAAGAAAAGTGCGGAACAATCAGCTTCGGAGCTGGCTCTTCAAAGGATAGCCGACCAGAACGGTGAAACCACCTGAATTTGTGACCTCTCCCTTCTTACCCGGTGAAGACCGGCAAATACTCATGGACAAGGGCATCGAACAACTGGAGATCTGGCTGTACGATGTGATCAAAATAGGACTTCTCCAATATGATTTCGCTGAACAGTCTGTCTTCGAAATATCTTCGCGTATGATCGATGCAAAATTGGGAGGTATCGCCCGGAGATTAAGAAGACTGGGCACGCTCAATCGTGCCGATCCCGACTGGGTGGAGCAGGTACTTAGAATATTAGGTGACTTGTACTTGCTGGTATCTGCCTTTAAAAACAAAAAAGAACTCTCCTCCGGATTGATTACTTCCCTGTATTCATTGGCAGGACTCAATATCAAAAAGACGGATCTGCTTTCTCTGGCACCGGTAGAAGATCATTGGTTGGTTTGTGGCGTCGAATTTGAGGAGGAGGAAAATCTGCGATCCCGGTTCACCTGGATCATGGGGGCAAAGAGCAAACGGACCGCTCTTTTGTTGGACTTTGCCTTTGGCCGGGTTGATTTTCAAACTCGGTACTTATTCAGGCATTCATATCAGGGTTCCCTATACTACTATCCAGGATCTTTTCCTATTAGAGCCCACCTTCAGGATCCCTTGGTGGTACGGAAGATCAAAACTTTTCCGGCATCTTTTGAGAATATTGAAAAATATCTCGACGTCTACGCACATGCAATCTCCCTTAATCCATGGATCACGGATTTTCCAGTCTGCATAAGAAATGTCACCCTGCAGAAATCTGGAGAAAAATTTCTCATGGTGGATTCCGGAGGTCAGGTTCTGCCGGTAAAAAATTCACCAGATGACCTCTGGCCTGTTTATGCAGCATTGGGTTTGCAGAGTTGCAGTCTATTTGGGATTTGGGATGGCAAGGAAATCCGGATCCTTTCCTGGGATGATGGTTTCGTTCACCAATCCCTTTAATCTGCATCCATTACACAGCGAAAGCCGGTATGCTCCATACCGGTATCAGGACTTGACTTCATCCGGGATGAGACCCGGTATCCCGAGCAATATGAATCATTGCAAAGAAACGATCCCCCACGGATCACCTTCTTTGGTACTGTTGGTTCGTCCGGGTCAAAACTTTTCTCCGGACCCGTTGGATCGACCGCCATCACATCTTTGGCTTCTTGAAAATAGTGCTGAAAATGATACCAATCAGCGGTCCATTCCCAAACATTTCCAGCCATATCATAGAGCCCCAATGGATTTGGAGAAAAATGGGCTACCGGAGCAGTTCGCAAATAATCATCTTCAATTTGATTAGCTATAGGAAACTCACCCTGCCAATAGTTCGCTTTTTGCGGATTGATAGAATCATTTCCCCAGGGATACTGTATGCGGTTATTATTGGCGCCCCGGGCGGCAAACTCCCATTCCGCTTCGGTAGGTAATCTTTTACCTGCCCACTTGCAGTACGCCATCGCATCGTACCAGGCTATATGTACCACGGGATGATTCTCTCTACCCTTTAAATCACTATCGGGACCCTGCGGATGCTTCCAGTTGGCTCCTGGCACCATTTGCCACCATTCCGAAGGGTAATATACCGGCCGGCCAGGCTTCTGCGCCTGAAAAACCAGTGAGAAAGGTTTGAGTAATTCCGGATCAGGAGGAGGTGTCCCCGGTGGCAATTGCTTCATCATTTCTTCCACATCAATTTCTCTCTCTGCAATCGTTTGATATCCGGTTGCTTCCACAAACGCCGCAAACTGGGCATTGGTCACTTCCGTCTTGTCCATCCAGAAGGAATGTACTTTCACGAGATGTTTCGGCATTTCATCCGCCCTTGCCTGATTTTGATCATCCCCCATTTCGAAAGAACCACCTTCAATCCTCACCATGCCCGAAGTATCCGGTCCGGCCTCGGAGGGCTGAATTTCATTAATAGCTTGCATATACTCATCCACCAGGAAATTCTGTCCATTCAAGCCAGCTTCCTCTTCATGAGTTTCTGTAATTTTTCCACTATCTTTCGATACACATGCCGAAATAAAAAAGATAGCGACGGAAAGTGCAATCATTGTTTTCATTTCAATTCCACTTTTGGGCTTTTTCACCATTTTGGTAAATGCCGTATCAAACCACATGATTCTTTTATTAACCATAACTTACTGTGAATAAAAACAGATAACCAGATGAAAAATAAATTGCCATTCTTCTTACTGATTATTGGGCTCTTAGCGGCAAGCTGCCAGTCCAAGACATCTGTTTCCAATGAAAAGACACAAGATTCAAGTATGCAAGATAATGAAACCTTAATGCTTACAAAAGCGCCTTTCGGGAGCACTCCGGATGGTCCTGCTGATCTTTACACCTTCAAGAACCAAAATGGAATGGTCGTAGAGATAACGAATTTTGGAGGAATTATTACGTCCATTATGGTACCCGACCGGGATGGAAATTTTGAAGATGTCAATCTTGGATTTGACAACTTGCAGGAATACGTGGATGGAAATCCCTTCTTTGGAGCCATTGTAGGCCGTTATGGTAACCGAATCGGTGGTGCCAAATTCACCATAGATGGAAACGAGTACAAGTTATTAGCTAACAATGGGGTAAACCACTTGCACGGGGGCAAACAGGGATTTGACAAAAGGCTGTGGGATGCTCAAATCATCGACATGGAAGGTGTTCCTGCTTTACAGCTTCATAGAATCAGTGCAGATATGGAAGAAGGGTATCCCGGAAATCTGGATGTGACCATTGTCTACAGCCTCGATGATGAAAACCGTCTCACGATCGACTATACTGCTACAACCGACAAACCCACAGTTTGTAATCTGACCAATCATGCCTATTTCAATCTGGCCGGACATGATGATGGTAATATCATGGATCATGAAATGATGCTTAATGCCGACCATTATACGCCTGTCGATGATGGATTGATCCCCACCGGTGAGATCAGACCGGTGGAAGGTACCCCCTTTGACTTTAGAAACCCAAAGAGAATCGGTAATGAAATCGATTCCGATCATCCTCAAATGCAGATAGGAAAAGGATACGATCATAATTTCGTTCTGAACCACGAACCAGGAGGTGGAATGGTCCAACTGGCGGCGGTGGTTTATGAACCAACTTCGGGCCGAGTTATGGAAGCGTATACCAGTGAGCCGGGAATTCAATTTTATTCCGGCAACTTCATGTCGGGCGAGGTTGTTGGCAAGGGTGGTGCTGTATATCCCCGTCGAGGCGCCTTCTGTCTTGAGACCCAACATTACCCGGACTCACCAAACAAGCCGGAATTTCCCTCTGTAGTTCTTAGGCCTGGTGAGACCTATCATACGACTACTGCGTATCAATTCAGCACCAGACCGGAGTGATTTGATCACTGATTTTGTCAATAAAAACATATATTTTCTGCTATGACCGAAAAAAAGAACATAGGATGGATTGGCACGGGAGTCATGGGACTATCCATGGCCGGCCACCTGCTGGAGCAAGGCTATCAATTATTTATTTTCAACAGAACCCGGGAGAAAGCCGAACCCCTCGCAAGCAGGGGAGCAACCTGGTGTGACTCTCCAGCTCAGGTAGCGAAAAATGCATCTATAATTTTTACCATTGTTGGCTTTCCAGACGATGTGGAGGAAGTCTATTTCGGCCAGGATGGAATATTCTCAAAAATCAATGCCGACAGTATTGTCGTGGATATGACCACCACTTCTCCCAGTCTGGCAGTAAGGATCGCCGAAGAGGGGAAGGCTAAAGGGGTTGGAGCGGTCGATGCACCCGTCTCCGGAGGAGATGTCGGAGCGAAAAATGGGACTTTATCGATCATGGTCGGTGGTGATAAACAATCTGTAGATACAGTGATGCCCTTGTTGGAAATCATGGGTAAAAACATCGTTTATGAGGGAAAAGCCGGGTCAGGGCAGCATACCAAGATGTGCAATCAGATCACCATTGCCGGTACAATGATTGGAGTTTGCGAGAGTCTCCTATACGGCCACAAGGCAGGGCTAGACCTCAACACCATGTTGGAAGCCATCTCCGGAGGAGCTGCCGGATGCTGGACGCTAAACAACCTTGCCCCTAGGATCGTCAACCGCAATTTTGATCCCGGATTCTATGTGGAACATTTTATCAAAGACATGGAAATTGCACTGGCAGAAGCCAGAGGTATGAATCTTTGCCTGCCTGGCCTGGCACTGGTACATCAGCTCTACAAAGCGGTAGAAGCCCAGGGACATGGTCGCAAAGGTACGCATGCATTGTCGCTGGCTCTCGAACATATAAGCAACATACAATCCTAATCTAAGTGCGTTTGGTACTGTTGCGGTCACCGTTTTATTTCCTGATTGCATAACACGTTTGAGGGATGATGCTGGATCAAGGACATCTCCTCTCCTTAGATTTTTCAACAATTAAAATACATTGTTGCGAATTTTTCGTTTCCGATTTCAGGCCGCCTTTGCTATCTTAAGCTTTTCGCACTTTAATCATGTTAACGAACCGGATTTTACCAACGGTAGTCAGTATCATATTATTCATCACTTTTTGTCAGGGCTTCACCGGCAGCGTGACGCCAGAACTAACGGATGAGATCACCATATCTATCTGGTATGGTCATCATCAGCGATTCGGAACACCCGCATTCACCCAAAGGTGGATCAACATCCTGGGAAACATCAGCCCGGTAGAGAGAGTCATTCAATCCCGGTATACTTTAAACGGACAATCGCCAATACCTTTCTCCCTGGGAAGCGATTTACACCGACTGGCCGAACCAGGTGATTTTAATCTCGACATAAGGTTGAATGACTTGAACAAGGGCAGGAATCAACTGGTGATTATGGTGCAGAATGATTCCGGAAAAGAATTTTTCGATACGGTTTTAGTGGAGATAGAAGAACGAAAATCCTGGCCATTGCCTTACGATATCGACTTTGCTAATGTGGCTGACCTCCAGGACGTAACTCAGATTGTGGATGGAAAATGGATAAAAACAGCGGATGGAATTCGCACGGACTTCCCTTATTACGACCGGGTAATCAGCATTGGAGATACCTCCTGGACCAGTTATGACGTACTTATTAAACTGACAATCCATGACTGGAGTCCCTCTCAACCAGGACCTCCCACTTACAATGTCTCCCATTTCGGAGTAGCGATGCATTGGCGCGGTCATCATCCGGATAAAAACCAACCCTACCGCAAGTGGTATCCTCTCGGAGCCCAGGGTGAGTTCCTCCTTAAAGAGGAAAATGACAGTTGCCGCTGGCGGATCCTGTTTGATGGTCAGCATAAAGAGAAACCCCCTGTTTATGCTTCAGGAGTTAACAAGATAGTGAAGGGCCTCCAGATCTGGATCAGATCACAGATCCGGAATCTTGGGGGAGATAAAAGCGTCTATTCTTTTAAACAATGGGCACAGGGAGAAGATGAACCAGCAGCCTGGAATATTTCGGAAGAAGAAGTGAATGATTACCCCTCCGGATCTCTCTGTTTGGTTCCTCACAATTCGGATGTCACCATTCATTCGATCAAAATCACCCCTGTTGAACCCTAAAAAATAAGCTTATGACAAATATCCCAGACCAGGTTTTTCTGGAAACCAAGGCACGGAAGATCAGACGCCAAATTATCGAGATGGTATACCGGGCCCAATCAGGACATATCGGTGGAAGTTTGGGAGCGACGGATCTGCTTGTAGCCTTATACTACTCGATCATGCGACACGATTCCAAGCTTCCAAACTGGACTCAACGGGATCGTTTTGTTCTCTCTAAAGGCCACTGTACTCCGGTCATCTACGCCATATTGGCTGACTGCGGATACTTTCCTGAATCCGATCTTAAGTCCTTCCGGCGTCCTGGATCGCATCTGCAAGGTCACCCATACCAGCCAAAAACCCCTGGCATAGAGGCGTCCACCGGAACCCTGGGCCTGGGCATTTCGACCGCAGCGGGTATGGCTCTGGCTGGAAAACTTAAGAATCAGGACCATTTCGTCTATGTACTCTGTGGGGATGGTGAAATTCAGGAAGGGCAAGCCTGGGAAGCTGCCATGTTTGCCAACAAGTATAAGCTGGCCAATCTGATTGCCTTTGTGGACCGCAACTATCTCCAAACCGATGGACATTCAGAAGATATTATGCCACTCGACCCTTTGGCTCCAAAGTGGGAAAGTTTTGGCTGGCAGGTCTTCACCATTGATGGTCACCATTATCCTGCTATAATCGATACAATCCAGGCTGCCCAAAAATCAGACAGACCGGTCATGATTATTTGCAATACGATAAAAGGGAAAGGTGTATCTTTTATGGAAAACCAGGCTGAATGGCATGGTATGCCTCCAAATAAAGAACAATATGATCTCGCTCTATCCGAATTGACCGATAAATAACCCCATAAGGAAACCATTTGAATGATTGAAACCTCTGTGATCGTCGAAAAGAAAATTAATGGAGTATAAAAAAACGAGACAAGGATATGCCGATGCTCTCATCGAGTTGGCAGAAGAAATTCCTAATCTGGTCGTTCTTGATGCGGATGTGGCCAAGGCCACCCAGACCTGCGATTTCGAAGCCGTATATCCAGACCGGTTTTTCAATTGTGGGGTACAAGAACAAAATATGCTCTCTGTCGCTGCCGGTCTGGCATTGGAAGGCTTTCTTCCCTTTGCCAGCACTTTTGGTGTTTTCGCCACTTGCCGGGCAGGCGATCAACTTCGCAATTCCATTGCCTACCCCAAATTAAATGTAAAAATCGGGGCCACCCACTGTGGTGTTACTACCGGTGGGGATGGTGCCTCACATCAGGCGAATGAAGATATTGCCATAACCCGGTCGATTCCAAATCTTACCATACTGGTACCGGGAGATTATGCAGAAGCCAGGGAAGCGACCCGCGCTGCCGCAAAACATCAGGGCCCGGTGTACCTCAGGCTGGGCCGGGATAGCTATCCGGTGTTACCCGAGATACACAACCCGGTGGAAGTCGGAAAAGCAAAAATCCTCTCTGAAGGAACTGACGTCGCAATTATATCAACCGGCATCTTGCTGCAGGAAGTCTTTATTGCTGCGGAAGCTCTCCTGAAGCAAGGTTTGTCCTGTAGGATAATTCATATGCCATGTATCAAACCACTGGATGAAAAAGCGGTACTTGATGCCGCCAAAGAAACCAGAGGAATCGTAACGGTAGAAGAGCATTCCATCTTGGGAGGACTGGGGGAGGCGATAGCGGGAACGGTCGCAGAACACCATCCTGCCCGGGTCATTCGAATAGGGATGCCTGATGTATTTGGTGAATCCGGTCAGGCTGGCGAACTATTGGATAAATTTGGTCTAAGGTCCAAACAGATCATTGCCGCCGCGATGAAACTCATGCAAGATTGATTTTATGAAGGCACTGGTTAAATATGATAAAGGTCCGGGGAATGTGGCCCTGATGGAGATGCCTGAACCGGTTTGCAAACCTGGCCAGGTCAAGCTTGAGATTGCCTATTGTGGTATTTGTGGAACGGACCTGCATGTGTACCATGACACCTTCAAAAACTTTCCCCCGGTGATATTGGGACATGAATTTGTGGGCAAAGTGGTCGAAAAATCACCAGAGGTTTCCAATATCAAAATTGGTGAATATTACGCTGTATTGGGAGCAAATGCGATCACTTGTGGCCAGTGCTACCACTGTCAAAAAGGCGAATTTATGTTTTGCCCTCAACGCCGGGGTATGGGTCACGGCATTAATGGAGCTTTTACCCGCTTTGCCGTGGCAAGACCTGACCAACTCTACGTTTTACCCAGTCATCTCGAAATAAAACAAGGGGCTCTGGTAGAACCTCTGGCCGCGGCAGTGCATGCTGTAATCGAAGTAGCCAAAGTTCAGCTGGGAGACACCGTGCTGGTATCGGGGCCAGGTCCAATTGGCCTACTTTGTGCCAAATTGCTACTAAGACAAGCCATAAAGGTTATTTTATCCGGGACCAGTCTGGACCGTCAACGACTTAGTCTCGCCAAAGACCT
Source organism: Saprospiraceae bacterium (assembly GCA_020436835.1). GTDB lineage: Bacteria > Bacteroidota > Bacteroidia > Chitinophagales > Saprospiraceae > JABDMH01. The sequence goes on from JAGQWZ010000184.1 coordinate 69,476, forward strand.
GGGAGTGCACCGGACCGTAATGGTTGATCAGGAGGATCTGGGGGCCATCATTGAAGACGAAACCTGCGGAAGGGGGGTAGATCTGGCATTCGAAACTGCTGGTGCACAGGGATCGGTGGCAAATTGTCTGGCAGCCTTGAGACCTTTGGGGCAGCTGGTGCAGGTTGGACACTTCGGACAGGAACTTGTGCTGCCCTGGGATCACGTTGCCTTTAAGCAGTTGACCATAAAGGGGTCTGTCGGCTATACCAAAGAGACCTGGTCGCAGACGATGAAGATCCTTTCTCAGGGATTTGACGCCACCGACATTGTAACACATGAATTTGCTCTGGATGATTGGCAGCTAGGCTTCGACTTATGTGAAAACAAGGAAGCGGTCAAAGTTTTAATTCGCCCGGAATGATTGTGAGTCATGTATGATAACACTTTGAAGGGAAAAACCGGAATCGTTACTGCCGCCGGCAACGGAATTGGTCAGGCGATTACCGATGTTGCCCTCCGGGGGGGTGCCAATCTTATTCTGAATGATCTTGACCAAGCCAGTCTGAATTCATATAATGAACAAGCAAATACGATCTGTGTGCCCGGTGATGCATGCGATCTTGACCATATAAAGGAGCTGGTCCAACTCGCCACACATCATTTTGGTCAACTGGATTTTGTTGTGGCCAATGCCGGCCTAACCGAATTTGGGGATTTTTTTGATTTCACTCCGGCACAATTCCGCAAAGTGATCGATCTCAATCTACAGGGCACTTTCTTTCTGGTCCAGGGGGCTGCAAGCCAAATGCGGTTACAAAATACCGGAGGCCGGATTATTCTTATTTCTTCGGTAATTGGCCAGCGTGCCTATCCCGGGCTTACCGCTTACGCAATGAGTAAAGCGGCACTGATGATGATGGCGCGGAACCTTGTCACAGAATTATCACCCTATAAAATCACGATTAATTGCATCGCTCCCGGTGCTACGCTAACTCCGCGCACTGCCCAGGAAGAAGATAATTATGAGTCTACATGGAGCAAACTGGTGCCGCTGGGAAAAGTCTGCTACCCACACGACATCGCGGCAGCCACCCATTTCTTACTTTCTGAAGCAGCAGGACACATAACGGGCCAGACCATAACCATAGACGGAGGTTGGAGCGCTGTCAGTAAATTACCACATCATTAATTTTTAAAGCCGATGAGACCTGTATTATTTGCGTTAGTTTTTATTCTTAGTTATCATCTATCACCAAGTCAAACACACTCGACTTCCATGTGGAAATACATTCAGGTGGACAGTCAGAAGCAAAAGTGGGGAGACTGGGACAAACCAGATTGGCTACGTTATTTTGGCCTGGACATGGGCGATCTCAATGGAGACAACTATCTGGACCTTCTCTCTGGACGATACATCTATCTCAACCCAGGTGGTACAATGACTGGCGATTGGACGAAAATTATACTCCCTTATAATGTGGATGGCATTTTAACCCTGGATGTAGATGGAGATGCATTTGGCGATGTCATTGCCCAGGCTCTGCCAGATCTGTACTGGCTTGAGGCTGACGACCTGCAAGGATCGACCTGGTCCCGCAAAAAGATAGGTGAAATTCCAGCCACCAGCCACGTCAATAGTCAGGGCTTTGAAAGGGGTCAGATCACGGAGGGTGGTCCGGAAGAATTTGTTATTGCCGGTGATGGAAACATCTATCTGGTGACTGTACCGGCAAATCCCGAATCCGATCCCTGGCAAATTCAATTGATTGCCGCAAATACTTCCGATGAGGGAATCGGACTGGGAGACATTGATGGTGATGGAGACCTGGACATCGCCGCCGGACGAAGACCGGAAGGGGGAGCGGAGCCTCTAATCCTGGTCTGGTTTGAAAATGACGGCACAACCGACCATGCCTGGAAAGATAGAGAAATCGGCACCTCAAATCATCCGATCGACCGGATCGAGATCTCCGATCTGAACGGCGACCAGAAAGCAGATATTATCATTTCGGAAGAGCGCTATCCCGGCCTGGAGGCAGATGCGAACCTTTTTTGGTTTGAGTCAGGGACGGACCCTGAGGACAAATGGATACGCCACTGTATCGTGACCCAATACTCGATGAATAACCTGGATGTAGCAGACATCGATGCGGATGGCGATATTGATATTTTTACCAGCGAGCATAAGGGCATGGATCTCGAAACCCAGCTTTGGGAAAATGACGGACTGGGGAATTTTGTTAAAGTCCTACTGGATACCGGGCATGAAAATCACTTGGGGACCCAATTGGCGGATCTCGACCAGGATGGTGATCTGGATCTGGTTGGAGCAGGCTGGGATAAATACCGTTATATGCATGTCTGGCGCAATGACTTTAAAGACAACCGGTTTGCATGGAAGCATCTCAGCACAGAAAATGGAGATCTTCCTGCAACCAATGGTAGTAACCAGCAAACTGCATCTCTGGTCGCTGATGTAAATAATGATGGGGTAAATGACATTTTTATCACCGACAGAACCGTCACACCATCGGTGATCGGATTGATTTATGCCGAGGAAGGCTGGCAGAGAATCATTATTGATGATACACCCCTGCGTATTGAAGCCGGATCGAGTGCCTATGACATTGACAGAGATGGAGATCTTGACCTCGTATTTGGAGGAGAAAGCCAAAGCAATGAAATCTGGTGGTGGGAAAATCCCTTTCCTCAAATAAATCCTGACAAAGCCTGGAGACGGCATACTATCAAAAAGTCAGGGGCCACGAAACACCACGACCAGGCTTTTATCGATTTTGATGGCGATGGTGAGGAAGAGTTTGTCTTCTGGAATCAGAATGCAGGATCCCTCTACTTTGCTGAAGTGCCGGAAAACCCAAAAGATCTCGAAGAATGGGACTATCATCCAATTTATCAATATACTTCTGACGGTGAAATGGAACCGCGAAGCAGCTACCCTGGTTGGCGCCGCACCCATGAACACGAAGGATTATTCGCCCTGGATATGAATGGCGACAATATAGACGATATCGTAGCGGGAGGACGATGGTTCACTTTCGAAGATGGCATCTTTCAAGAAAATATAATTGATGCCAGCTATACATTCACACGCTCGGCAGCTGGCCAGCTCATCGAAGGGGGCAGGCCGGAAGTTGTTCTGGTGGTTGGTGATGGAATAGGCCCGTTAGTCATGTACGAATGGCAAGAAGGAATATGGCGATCCAGGGTACTTATCGATGAGGTGGATAATGGACACACTCTGGATATTGTCGATTTTGACGATGATGGACACCTTGATATTTTTAATGCTGAAATGCGATTCGGAGAAGGCAATCCGGATTCCGAGTTGCGAATCCTTTTGGGAGATGGAAAAGGTAATTTCTCCCGGCATGTGGTC
>JAGQWZ010000185.1 GCA_020436835.1 Saprospiraceae bacterium
CCGCACAATCGTTGGCGATGGCGGTATGGGCTCCCTGGATGACATAATAGTCATTGTGTACATCAAAGGATGCGGGCGACCAACCGGGTTCTGTAGTATGACAGGTAGCGCAGTCATTAGAGATACCTAGCGCGGTATGGTTCGGATTGGTGGTTTGATTGAAGTCGTTGGTATGGCAATCCATACAGAGGGTAGAGGTTCCGGCATACCCGTTTAGGTGACAACTGGCACACTCGACGGCGGTATGAGCGCCGGTAAGCGGGAAGTTGGTCGTATTATGGTCAAAAGCGTTTTCAGCTGATCCTATGGGATGACATGCGAGGCACGCTTCACTGCTGTATAGATATCCACTGATACCATTGTGCACTTCATCTGTTTCAATTTTATTATGCTCATGGCACTCCGTACAACTGAAGGATGCATAATTACCTGTTGTATGGCACTCACTACATTCATTCCAGGTGCCCTGATGTTTTCCTGAATAAATTGGGAAGAACTGTTCATCATGTTCGAAGTCGGCAGGCTGCCAGGCCACTTCTGTGTGACAAGAGGCGCAATCGGTGGAAAAGCCGAGTTGTTCGTGGGGTGGATTATCAGTTGAGTTATAATCATTAACGTGACACTCAGCACAGGTATTTGGGGTCTCATTGAAATTTCCATCATGGCAGCTGATACATTCTGCTGCTATGGTCGCGTGCGATCCGTTTAAGGCAAAAAATTCATTATGATTAGGCATTGAAGCCGGAGTCCATCCAGGTGAGGTAGTATGGCAGGAAGCACAATCATTTGAGAATCCAAGCGACACGTGATCGGGATTATTGGATTCTTCAAAATCAGTTAAATGGCACTCAGCGCATAGGGAAGGTGTTCCTGCATATCCCTGACTATGACAGTCCAGACATTCCGTAACGATGTGGGCACCGGTCAATGGGAAATTAGTTTCATTGTGATTAAAGGGATCAGATAAATCACCCATTGGATGACATGCTATACATGACGTACTGTTGTAGTTATATCCACCGACACTTGCATGCTCCTTATCCGTCTTTTCCTGATTGTGCTCATGACAAACTGTGCAGGAAAATGTAGCCATGTTTCCATCTTCGGTATGACATTCTGCACAGAGATTCCATGCACCAGCATGTTTGCCGGAATATATCGGAAAATATTCTGCATCATGGTCCGTAAATTTAGCCGGAGCCCAATCGGAGGCCGTGGTATGACAATCTACACAATAGGTGGAGAAGCCATTTGCTTCATGGTTTGGATTTCTCGTCGCATTAAAATCATCCTGATGACAACTAATACAATCAGGTGAAATGTCAGAATAAGTACTACCCAGATGGCATTGTGCACAATCTGTGATTTCATGCGCACCTGTCAATGGAAAGAAATCGTGATTAAATCCCGAGGCAGCCCATTCGAATGAATTGATGTTGTGACACTCGGCGCAGTCCCTGGAATATCCTGCTTTCTGATGATCAGGCTTAGTGGTGTTTTGGTAGTCGGTGGTATGACAGATAATGCATTCATTTCCGATGGGTTCAAACCTTAATACATCTGCTTCCTGGTGGCATTCATTACAAGCCAGAAGAGAGTGCATTCCCTGTAGGGGAAAGCCATTTTGCTGATGTACATCACTGATATTTTCTACCAACCAGGATTTTGAATCATGACACCGTGCGCAGTCAAATCCTACTGTCTGATTATGTATATCCTGATGACAACTATTGCAGGTATTTCGAGCTTCTGAAAATACGAGAGAGGAATGACAAGATTTGCAGTCAACCAATTGATGTTCGCCTACAAGGGGAAACCCGGTCGTGTCATGTAGAAAGGAATAAATGTTTTCATCTAATTTCCAACTGCTGGCACTGTGACATATTATACAGTCCATGGTAAAAAAATCACCATGTGGGGACTGTCCCAGCAGTAATTCTGCACAAAAAGAAAATAATATGACAATTAGTACGCGTGGCATTAGATCATTCTCTATTTACCAGTGATTTTGAGTTTTATTTTGACTAATTTGATTGCACTTAACAAATTTTAAATAATTGATTAACAACATTATATAAATAATTATCTAAAATTATGTATTTAAAAAAGTCTCAGTTTTGGGATATCAAAATCCTTTCCACTTGAGACTGTCACAAGGTGGTTCAATTCTACTCTCAGTCTCGCAAATTCGATGATTATTTCTCCACTTATTTTGTGAAGACATGAAGCGACTGCAGTCAATAAGAGAAAATATTGCCACATTATTTGATCCTTTTTTCTTAAGGATAGGGTAGTGTAGAAATACTTCTCTATTCTTTCTAGTAGCGAAAGTGGCATAGCGAATTAATTGGTTATAGTCTAAGCGAAATCAAAACCTGCTGTCTCGTCCCAGCATGCTCTGGAACAAAACTTAGCAAATCTCAACTTCGAAATTTTTTAATCTCTAAGTCAAAATCTGGTACCTATGATGGCAAGCTCGATGCCTGGAATAGACGATTAAGATTATCTGTTCCAGCAAGTGCAGGCCATTGGAAAAATAGTCTTGTTAGTGATCGAAATAAACTGGTTGGACACCAGTAACAGGAATCATTAAAGAAAAAATAAATTTGTGTGTTTCGACGAGAGTCGCTATGGTACGATAAGATGAAACAATATATGACAAAAACGTGACAATGACGCTATTATTTCAAATTTCTGCTCAAAATGGGAGTCATTTTTCTTAATATAGATTGTGTATAAATAATCCTAAAAATTAGCATGTCTCAATTGGCTCTTTGAATCAGGCAAAAACTTTTATCTGACGGTTCTTTAACATAGCTAAAACACTGATGCTCACAAGAATTGCCACTGTATAATAAACAAAAGGTGGGATAGGAGCCGGATCGCCAGCAGCATATGAATGCAACCCGGATAAATAATAGTTCACACCAAAATAAGTCATCATCACCGAAGCTAATCCAAAAAGGGAGGCTACATTAAAAGCATACACTCCCCTCAATCCAGGAATGAATCGCATGTGTAAAATAAAGGCGTAAACGAGCACTGTCACAAGAGCCCACGTTTCTTTCGCATCCCAACCCCAATATCTACCCCACGATTCGTTAGCCCAAACTCCTCCAAGATAGGTTCCGATACTGATCATGAACAAACCTCCAATCATCGTGAGTTCACTGATAATACTCATTTCCTGCACCACCCGCTTTATTCTCTGCTTATTATTTTGATTGGCAAAAATCATTAGAATCAAATTGAGAATTCCGATAATGGCCGCCAGCATTAAAAAGCCATAGCTACCGGCTTCAAGAGAAACATGGATTGTAAGCCAGTATGATTTAAGTACCGGTACCAAAGGGGTTATTTCGGGATCAAGCCAACTTAATCCGGCAACCATTAGAATCGTAGATGCTAAAATCGCTGTAGCCGCTAGGCCACCCAGCGATTTTCTGCTGAATATAAGTCCAGCAAGCACCGTGGTAAAAGCAATATAAATCATGGATTCATAGCCATTGCTCCATGGTGCTCTCCCGGAGACATACCACCGGAGTCCCAGCCCAATCAAGTGCAGCAGAAAGCAGATGGACATTGCCACGAACGATATTCGTATTGGCCATTTATATCCGATTTTGGGATTAAATACCAGAGCAAAGAACATAATTAAAATACCCAGGCCAATTAGAGCATACATGCGGCTTAACCGGCTAAAGACATTCATTTTATTTAAAAGGATCTCATAATTTATCTTAGTTTCCGAAGGCAGGATACTGTGCCCATGTGTTTTTTGGTAGTTAGATAATTCATCTATCAATTGATCTGGAAGTTGCCAATTGTTACTTGTACGGGCATTTTTAACGGCAGTTTCGTAGTCAGAAAAATAATTAACCGAAAAGTCGGTATTACTTGTAAGTTGGTTCATGTGATGGAGTTCACCTGGAGAAACCCAGGTGTCGGAATTTGGATCTTCCGTAGGAAAAATACGCATCAATCTGCCGGTGAATACCAGATTGCAAATATTCACCCGTTCATCAATTTTTATAATTTCTTTTTCAAAGGCACCGCGATACCTTGGCTCCATATTGTATGCTTCCCTCACTGCATCTTTTAATATATAATCAGGCTTGAAAAAATCATTATAAGAGACTAAAATATTTTCTGAAGGAATTATCTTTTTAATAGATTCTTCACGACTGGTTTTTATCAATGGTACTTCTGCCCAGTATTGCGGATATACCATCATACCTAAAAAAATCTGATCGGCGGTTAAACCGTAGTGACTTTCTTTCCTGGACACTTTTCTCAGTACTTCACTTGCCAGCGTGTTAAATGGTTTCATCCGGCCATTGTGATCCTGAACGACGACCTTTGCAAATTTATCAGCATGCTCCTTGTCAATAGTCGCTGAAGGGTCAATGTGAAAATCCTGACCCAGGAGCTGACTGTTCGTCAAAAAAGTGCACGAAAAAATCACAATAGCAGTGAGTGAAGTCTTAGATAAGCGCATTTCTTGCAATTTTTTTGATAATTTATAAAAACGGCTGTTCTTACTAAAAAAAGTCAGTACCATGCCAACAGTTAGAAGAAAATATCCGAAATATGAAATCCAGGTGCCAATAGCATCATGATTTACGCTCAAAATGGTTCCTTTCTCGTCTTTATCAAAAGAGCTTTGAAAAAATCTATAACCGCCATAATTCAAAATATTATTCATGAAAATACGATGGTCTTTCTCCAGATTGCTTCTCTTGTCGATAAGCGTGACTTCACTTGCGTAGGAAGACGCACTGTTTGTGCCGGGGTAGCGATCCATTATGAAATCATGAAGTTGAATTGAAAACGGCAAGGCAACATATTTGGCACCATAACTCGCGGTAACAGTCGTATTGCCAAGGGTGATAGATTCAGGTTTACCGGTCATACCGTTACTTCCCTTAATTTTTAATCCTCCTTCACCGCTGTTTGTTGAAATTTGTAAATTCAACATGGCAATACTACCATTTCCCATTTTGGAAGAAGAAGACGAAACGATGGTTTCTGCACTTGGATTAAATTCACTAATGACGAAGTTATTTCCAGCCGAGGTCGTATATAATGAGCGCAGTAACAACGGGTAGACGCGGCCAGGTGCCAAGGTGTCTCTTCTTTGAGTTGCCATCTGCATTTGAGAGATGGGTTGGTCCGTCTCGAAAAGCAGAGAATCATTTCGGTAGTAAACATTAATAGCTCCGGCGCTTCTTGTATCGGTAAAATTAAAATTGATTCCATTTAAATTTACTCTATCACCTTTTTTGATCAGATGTTCCTGCCGGCCCCCTGAACCAGCCAGCACCACCTTTATCATTGAGTTGCCATTTTCTCCACTGGTAAGTTGTTCAGTAGGGTTTGGTATGAATTGATTCAATTTAATATTGATAATTTCATTTCCGATCTGGTAGGTTTCTTCAAATTTATTTTTACCCAGGGAAGCAAAGAAAACAGGCTCCTCTATGCGGTAGGTTTGACCAGCTTGTTGTATTTCGAATTGTAAATAAGTGTCATTGGTGAGAATTAAATTTGATTGATCTCCTTCTCTGATATGCATTATTCCCTCACTGCCGAGATATCTTGTGGCCGCCGCGCCGAGTAAAATTACAATCGCTGCCAAGTGAAATGTCAGTACGGCCCATTTTTTTTGCTGGATCATACGAAAGCGAATGATATTTGAGATAATACTTATCCCGAAAAGTATGAGTAGAATCTCAAACCATCTTGCACGATAGATTACTTTTTGTGCTGCTGCAGTTCCAAAGTCATTCTCGATGAAAGTTGCCAATCCAATAGAGCCGGCAAACAGAATAAAATATAAACCAGATGCACTGGTCGAGAATAATTTCTTAATGATATTATTCAGTTGCTTGATCATTTTCAATTACTTATTATACCAGATGCATTATTTGCGATTAGCTTCCTCCATGATTATATCATAACGGTAGCCCGATCCAAAGTCTTTGTTTGTCGCGATCGTTCCTTCAAATACGATGACTTCGCCTACATTGACTTCATCCTGAGTAGAAATGGTGAGATCCAGGCTTGTGTCATCATCCGCCTTACTTCCATCCTGGATATGCACCCAGTTTTTTCCCATGATATTCCTGTTTACTTTGACGCACTGCCCCTTAATCGTAATATTCTTGCCTGCAAATGATTCAGGCTTGGCAAAAAGTTCGGCAATCTTCACACCTCCCGGCACTGGTTCGATGTTTTCTACGGTAGGAACTTGTTCATCTTCCATCGGGGGATAATAAGTGGTAGCGTAATTATCCAGGTTGGGTGTTTTACTGACTCCACTGACCAGATACAGTGTTTCGAATACCCGGTTGTGTTCTTTGCTTTCAAAATTATACATTAACACCCCGCCTTTATAATAGTATTTTTCACCCTTTTCAACCTCTGTATAGGGTATGGCAATCCAGAAGTCTTTATCTCCTTCCGTTACGTTCAGATAGGTATATCGGGAAGCATGCATAAAGTCTTTGACGACAACCTCATGGACCATGTTTTTGGGATCTTCCCCAGAC
>JAGQWZ010000024.1 GCA_020436835.1 Saprospiraceae bacterium
AAAGTTTGAGAATAAAGTTACTCAGCAGGAATTTTTATCGATCATTCATTCTGGTGTAAAATAATCATCAATATGAAAAAAATAATTAAGATCAGATCCATCGAACATCTGACACATGATGTTTTAAGAATAGTTGCGGAAAAACCGACAGGACTCGCGTTTGTACCTGGGCAAGCTGCCGATATATCGATCAATAAACCCGGCTGGGAAAATGAATTGAGAGCATTCACCTTTACCGCTTTGCCGGAGGATGATCATCTCGAATTTACTATCAAAACTTATCCTGCACACCAGGGGGTAACCGCGCAATTACTTTCCCTACATCCGGGGGATGAACTGATCGTAAACGGTATTTTCGGCGATATAGCCTATAAGGGCGAAGGTGTTTTTCTTGCCGGTGGAGCGGGAGTCACCCCTTTTATAGCCATATTTAAGCAGCTTGAAAAAGAAGGCATAGTGGGGCACAATAAGTTGATCTTTGCCAACAAAACCAAAGCCGATATTATCCTCGAGGAAAAATTCACCCAAATGTTGGGCAAAAATTTCATCAATATTCTCTCAGACGAACAACGCACAGGCTATGAACACGGGTTTATTTCAGCAAACCTGATTAAAAAACATTCCACCGATCACACCAAATTCTTCTACCTCTGCGGGCCACCACCTATGATGCAGGCTATAGAGCAGCAATTGTCCACGTTGGGTGTTACCGCAGAAAATATTGTAAAAGAGGCATTTTAATGACCGACAAGAACATGATCACCATAACAGCCGAAAAAGCACAACTCCGTCAAACCATGCTCGAACAGCGGAACAACATGACCCGCAAGGAGCGAGATGGCTTTTCCCAAAACCTATGCGAGCAGCTTTGGGTGTTGATCTCAGGAAACAAAATAAAGATCTTGCACAGCTACCTGCCGATGGGGCCGGAAGTTAATGTACTTCCACTTTTGCAAAAAGCCCTCAATAGCGGCATTACAGTAGTCGTTCCAAGATCACTCAGGAAACGCCAGATGCAAAATCTGATCGTTAAAGATCTGAAAACTATGGAAGCGGGTATTTTTAATACTTATCATCCAAAAGATGCAATGGAATATTCCGGTGGGTATGAGCTGATCATTGTTCCGGGCCTGGCTTTCGATAAAAGTGGTTTTCGAGTCGGCTACGGCGCCGGGTATTACGATACTTTTCTGGCTGAACAGCCAACGGCTTTAAAGGTAGGTGTTTGTTATCCTTTTCAGCTAATGGAGCGGGTGCCGGTGGAGGACCACGATGTTTGGCTTGATCTCGTATTGAATTGAAACGCCTTCCCAACAGTAGAATGGAGCAATAATAGCACGAAGCATTGGATTTTTCCGACCTTATTTCTGCCTGCTTTACCAATCGTAACAAAGCTGACAAAAAGACTGGTACCGCGTTATCCCCCTACCCTCCCCGCTCCCAGTCCCATCATCAATTTCAAAAGAGCAGTCCCAAACAGTAAGGCAAAGGGAAAAGCCCAATCGGCAGTCACGTCAAAGATAACCCCAAAAACAATGGGCCCGCCGGCTGCTACAAAATACCCGATTGACTGCGCCATCCCGGAAAGATCGGTAGCCGAATCCGCGTCACGGGAACGCAGGACGATGAACAGCAGGGCCAGTCCAAAGGTGCCGCCCAGTACAAAACCGAGTAGAGCAACCCAAACGGCCACCGATCCCAGTTGGGGAAGGAGCAGACCGACAAGGCTGATGATCTCCACCAGGAACAAAGACAAAACGATGCCGCGCTGGTCTTTTCTTTTTCCGGCCAGCACGGGAATGATCAGTGAGCCTAAAATGCCGGTGGCCTGTGATAGAGAAAGCATCCATCCCGAAAAGGAGGCATCAAAACCTCTGCTTTGTAAGATAGCCGGCAGCCAGGCCAGGATGACATAAAAGGTCAGCGACTGGAATCCCATAAATAATGCCACCTGCCAGGCAGTCCTTGAACCGCCCAACTTTTTCATCGACTCCAGGTAAGTGCGATTTGACCGGGTGCTTTTCAAGCGTTTCAATTGTGGTAACCAGACAAAAAAAGCAGTCAATGATAAAAGTGCCCAGCAGCCGAGGGATCTCCTCCAGCCCAGCCCAAGATTATGGGCCAGCGGCACACTGACGCCGGCGGCCGTTGCAGCTCCGATAGCCATCATGCTGGAATATAAACTGGTGATAAAGCCTGAGTTTGATTCGAAATTCCGCTTGGTCAGACTGGGTAACAGTACATTGCCGAAAGCGATCGCAGTACCTGATAAAAGCGTGCCCAGGTATAGAGCAGGTATCCCGTCGATAGCCCGCATAGCGGTGCCGAAGGATAACAAAAGCATAGCTCCGAGCAGTGTGCCTCCGATGCCAAATCGCTTGGTGAACAGAGGGGTGAGTGGGGATATCAGGCCGAAGGCGATGAGCGGCAAAGTGGTCAGCAAGCCCAACAGACCGCTCGAAAGTCCGGTGGATTGCCGAATATCCTCGATCAGCGGACCGACGCCGGCCAGGGCCGGACGTAAGTTAATCGCTATAAAAAGAATACCCACAAACAGCAGGGTATCGGTAGATTTTCTTTGGCCGTGAAGTTCGGGTCTTGACAAGTTCACTCCTGAATGTTAGCGTTTTGTTTCATAGCTCAAATTCATTGTATCGATTGATAAACGTTCAAGGCAAGCCAAAAACGATTTCTTGCCCGCCCATTTATAAATGAATCTATCCTGTAATCCAGCCCAAGTTCCAGTTTACTGACGGGTGACGTGACATAGCCGATAAATCCGACACTCCTTATCTCCAGATCGTACTTCTCTCCTTGCAAGGAGTTGAGGTACTCGTTATTAGCTTTTATAAAAAACTCATGTACGTCTAGCGACTGGCCGCTTAGGGGGATTTCGGCCGACAATCGGTACCTGAACCGCCATTCAACGGCTTCGTCATCTGCAAAAGTCTGATCGGCAGCGATCCGGTGCGCCAGGTTGACTTTTACATACCGCTTCACAATATTCAACTGCTGGATTGTTCGATTTTGTGTGCCTTCGTTCTCTAATCTCACCAAATAGCCTATGACCAACCGGGTATTGACACCAATTTTTTTCCCCCCCGCCAACGATAGGTCGGTGAACAGATATTCATATTTAAAATCATCCCTTTTCCGGATGGATTGTCTGGACTCCGCCTTGAAATTCAGTGCCCAGTCTCTGGGTAATTTCAGGTTTAGGTTAAAAGAAGGCAACAGCCCGAACTGATTACTGCCCTGGGCATAATTCACTACCGGGGTTACCACTAGCACTACCCATAATATACTTTGGATCTTCATATCAGTATACTATATTATCGGTCACTTTTTGGATGATCCGCGATTGTTTAACAAACGCTCCGTCCTCATTAAATAAATACTCAAACTTGACGAAGGAACCATCCATCTTCGCAGCAACCTCTACTTCATAATGAATGATCAAATCTCCGTCAGATCCCAAATGTTGTGTATACCTTCGGATCGACTTTGGATCGCCTCTGTACTGGATCTGAATTTTTTCAATTACATATTTACCGAGTGTACCGCTTAAGTATTCTGATATATTTTTGTAAGTGTCCGGGGGAATCTCATTGGTATGGATCTCAACCTCCAGGTCCTCAAAGTTTCCATTCCCGGAGAACTCTATGCTGAGTCTTTTCCCTTTGTATTTAGTTTTGGCTTCGAATGATGTTCTAAGGTGTCCAATTTCCTTGTACCATTTGATTTTCCTGGTCAGTTGCATGCCATCGACAAAATCGCCGGCTTTCTTAGGAACCTCTATTTGCCGAATACGGATTTCCTGCTCGTACTTGGTCTGCGCGAATCCAGGATGGGTGAAAGCAATTATTGAAATCAATACTAAAAATTTCTGATATTTCATGCCTGCAAAGTTGATCCTCCATAGTCTATCAGAGCGATATGCCTTCCTTCAAGATACTGGACTATACAATCTTAATATCGATTTTAATCAAAATGTGTCAGTTCAAAAACTGCCAACGGTGCTCGCCTGCCCACGTTCAGCGTCAGGGTGCCGTCATTAAGGGTATAGTTGTCGGCCAGTCTGAAGACCTCCAGCAGCTCGCTCTCATCGATGGCAGCATCCGGGCAGGCCATTCTGGTATTGACCAATTGGGAAAATCGAATGCGGTTTCCATTTTCCAGGGTATAATTTCCAAAAAAGGTATTACAACCGGCAAAACCGTTTACCTTATTGTCTGCACTGTTTAAGGTAAAATAGATCTTTTTGCCGTCCGTTTTAGACTGGTTCACTATAGCGCCTTCCAGTTTGGTGAGTTCCCAGGTTACTTCCGTAATTGTCATGGAAGTGGTCTCACTACCATCCTTCCCATCCATGTTGTTTTTTTTGGTGGTATGGCATCCCATCACTATCAAGGCCATGAGGGCCAGGATTGTCGATTGCGTCTTCATTTATTGATGCGTTTTATTTATCTTCCCGAGAAAATGGAGTTTCCATTTCTTTTGAAAATTTATTAAAGCTCGAACCAAAGCCATGCAGCTCAACAGGCATAAAATCTGGGCAACCACCATCTCCAAACCCTTTGAGATCTTCCAGGTAAAGTCGGAAGAATTACTGGACCTTGGAGATCTAAGGGTAGCTCCCCATCAGCATACTTACGAACTGATGTAGGTTCATTTTTTTTGCCCTCATTAAAAATGATCATATCGTCATTTTCCAAAAAAGTAATGCCGCAAAATTAGGAGATAAACCTGGAAAGAATTGGGAAAGGCTCATTTACACCAAAGATTACAACCTTTCTGCTGATTAGGGATCTATTTATAGGGCATATCTTTATACTAGGCAACCGAACTACCCTTCCCAATTCTTTACAGAATTCAAGATAACTTTGCAATATGAAAATTTTAGTCATCGAAGATGAAAAAGGCTTACGGGATGCCATCAAAAAGTCCTTACAAAAGGAAGCCTACTCGGTAGAAACAGCCGGCGATTTTAACACTGCATATGAGAAGCTGTTTATTTATGAATATGACTGCATCCTGCTGGACATCATGCTACCGAACGGGAGTGGTTTGGATCTGCTCAGCGAACTGAAAAAAGCTGACAAAACGGAAAATGTGATCATTATCTCGGCTAAAGACTCTTTGGATGACAAACTCCGGGGATTGGAACTCGGTGCTGATGATTACCTGACAAAACCTTTTCATATTGCGGAACTGAACGCAAGAGTAAAAGCGGTTTTACGACGCCATAAGCTGGAAGGAAAAAACACGATAGAGTTGGGCAACATTTGCCTGGATCTGGATGAAAGGACTTTTTTCGTCAACCAGGAACAAGTAACTTTAAACCGGAAAGAGTTCGACATCCTCAAGTATTTTTTGTTCAACAAAAACCGCTTGGTCACTCGTACCGCACTGGCAGAATACGTCTGGGGCGATCATATTGATCAGACAGACAACTTCGACTTTATATATTCTCAAATCAAAAATATCAGGAGAAAGCTAAAGGATTCAGAAGCGCAAATTGAAATTCAAGCCGTATATGGAGTGGGTTATAAATTGGTCATGCTATGAAATTGCTCAACCAATCCCTGCTTTATTCATCCGTTCCTCTTTTTGTTTTAGTCAGTATTTGGGCCGTTTTTTTTTACTTCAGCATGTTTAGGGAAATTTATGATAGTATAGATGATGGATTGGATAATTATAAATTGTTGATTATTCAGAAAGCTAAGAGAGACCCCCTTATTTTGCAGAAAAGAATTTTTGACGAAAGCAATTATGCCATTCGGGAAATCCCCCCTTCACATGCCGTAGATATTAAAGATGTTTATGAAGATACCCTGATGTATATGCTAAATGAGGAAGAGATGGAACCGGTGCGGATGCTTACCACCGCTTTTCAATATGACCGCCACTTCTTCGAACTCAAGGTCATTTCCTCAATGATCGAAGAAGACGACCAAATGACAAATCTGCTGCGGGCAACCATTTGGCTTTATGTTTTGCTGTTGCTCAGTATTACAGTTATCAACAATGTCATACTGCATAGGCTATGGCGTCCATTTCATAAATTTCTGGAACAGCTTAAAAATTTCCGGATCGATAAGCGGAATACTATCCCTGCTATGAGTACGAATATCCAGGAGTTCTTAGAACTAAAAAATGCAGCCAATATCCTGATTGACCACACCTTGGAAGCCTACCGTAACCAAAATCAATTTATCAGTAATGCGGCTCATGAGTTGCAAACACCTTTAGCGGTCATTACCAACAAGTTGGAATTATTGTTGGAAGAGGGCCGGTTAACGGATGCAGATGCGGAAACTATTGGGCAGGTAATGCAAACGATCACCCACCTGAAACAACGATATAAGTCCCTGCTTTTTTTAAGCAAAATTGAGAATAAACAATTTTTTGACAATCAGCCCCTCTCTCTAAATCAATTGGTGGAGCAGGTGGTTGCAGAATTAGAAGACTATAGCGCGTTTAAAAATGTCGACCTGTTTATTGATGAAAAAGAGCAGGTGGAGGTCAATATGGACCCTCACCTGGCTCATATTTTAGTGGCTAACCTGATCAAAAATGCCATTTTTCACAATTTAGAAAATGGCGAGGTTCGCATCACGCTTGGAGGCGATAGCCTGATGGTGAACAACACTTCCCAAACTGGGAAATTAGACGAACAAAAGATGTTTGAGCGTTTCTATAGAGCTGCCGGCAATAGAAAGGGCACCGGATTAGGGCTCCCCATCGTGCAGGCAATTTGCAAGCTCTACCGCTTTACTATTGCGTATTCCTACGAGCAGGAGCACTCCTTTGTAGTAACTTTTCAGACTACCCGGCATCCTGGAATCTTCTCCGGTCCGGGTCAATGAGGCTGCCCCCATTCCCAATTCTTTCCAGATTCTCCTTTTACTTTTGTGGTAGGATTTACAAAATCAGTTACCATGAAAAAATATATTGCTTTGATACCGGCAATTGTCTTCCTTTTTGCCAATCCCGCCTTCGGACAAGATATTCCGGCGAGCGAAGTACCGTCTGTTATTAAGAACAACTTTCTGCTGGAATACCCAAAGGCTACTGATGTAGACTGGGAAATGGAAAAGAACTGCTACAAGGTAGATTTTGAGCTCAATAACAACACCGAATACAAGATATGGTACAGTGCTGCCGGCGATATGGTAAAACGGGAAGAGGAGATAAATAAACACGATCTACCGGCTATCATTCTTTCCAAAATTCAAGCGGATTTTAAAGACTATCGTATCGATGAAGTCGATAAGGTAACCACCGAAACTGAAGTTTACTATGAAGTAGAGCTCAAATCGCTGCTTAAAAAAGAGTGGGAAATCACCATTGATGCCAATGGAAAAATACGGAGTAAAATTGCAGAATAGAGGAGCAACTTTCAGGCCCTGAATTTGAAAAAACAACACGAGATGAAGTATATAATTAAGCCACTTATCCTATCAATCATTCTTATTGTTTCCGTCTCGTTTACCTTTTACTATACCTTGATAAAGGCTCATAGCTCGGTAGACGTTCCTGCGATCGAGGGAATAAGTGGATATAATTTGAGCAGTCCGGAAATCCAGGTGGAGCTACCTGAAATTTTACACGAAATATCAGGCCTCACGGATATTGACGATCATACAATTGCCTGTGTTCAGGATGAAGAGGGCCTGGTGTTTATTTATGATTTGCGAAAGAACGAAATCAAACACCAATTTGCATTCGGCCAGCCCGGCGACTACGAAGGCATCACCAGAGTGGGCCGAATGCTATACATTTTGCGAAGTGACGGGAAATTATTCGAAGTAAATAACTACGAAAGCAAAGAGGTTCGGGTTAACGAATACGATACTGAAATTCCGGTCAAAAACAATGAGGGGCTTGCCTATGACTCTATTAACAACAGATTATTGATTGCCGGGAAAAGCGAACCAAACGGAGATGAAGAAAAAGACCGTAGAACCGTTTTCGGTTTTGATTTAGTGACCAAAACTATTTCTGAAAAACCAGTCTACGTATTTAGCCTGGCAAAGATCAATCGGTTCCTGGCGGATAGTAATCAGAGCCAAACCAAAAAAGCGAAAACACCGAAAATAAGGATTAATCCATCGGCCATCGCAGTTCATCCAACATCCGGAAACTTATATGTACTATCTTCCAAAGATCACCTGATGTTTATTTTCGATCCGAATGGAAGTATCAAAACAGTACATGCTCTGGATAAAGAAATATTTAATCAGGCAGAAGGTATTACTTTTTTGAAAAATGGCGATATGCTGATCTCTAATGAAGGCAAAAAAGATAAACCCACATTGCTTCGGTTTAATTATGAAAAGGCCTGATTTGAATTCTTCCTCTCTTAATGATTTGGGGGAGCTTTTGCTCCAAAAGCTCCACCCAAGTCTTTTGATGACCAATCAATTACCTGAGCATCGGTAGTTGACACTGCCATGTTAGCTAGATGTATGCCCCCTTTCTGCGTTGGGGGCATCTGCTTCTCGCACCTCAATATTCAAGAACATGAAAGACACCAATAAAAAAGTAATCACGATCACCGGCGGGGCCGGAGGAATAGGTATGGCCTGTGCAAAAGCCCTGAGTGATTATAGATTGGTCATTACCGACTATAGCCGGCAGGCAGTAGATAAAACCCTCGATGCATTAAGCGCCCTACAGATCGATGCGGTTGGTTTTGCCTGTGACATTACCGATGAGCAGGCCGTGAACCGGCTAAAGGATTTCACGGCCGAGCAGGGGCAATTCATGGGTGTAGTACACACGGCCGGGGTCAGTGGTACTGTCCGGGATCCGGAGAAAGTATTCAAAATTGATCTGCTGGGTACCGACCTCATCGCGGATGCCTTTTTCTCGTTGGCTCAAGCCGGGTCGGTGATCATTCTTTTCTCTTCCATGATGGGGCATACCATCCCATCCGATGAAGCTTACGATGAAACGCTGCGACATCCCAAAGGTAAAAATGCATACAAGCAGCTGGCGTTATTTATCGGAGGCAGTTCGGACCGGATGTACGATTTTGCTAAAAGAGGGGTACAACTCATTTGCCGGGACAATGCTATGCGTTATGGGCAAAAAGGTGCACGAATCGTCTCCGTCTCCCCCGGAATTATCATGACGCCGATGGCTCAGAAAGCGGCGGAAGAACACCCGGAGCGCATGCAAAGAATGAAAGAGATGACTCCACTCAGGCGAAACGGGCAACCGGAAGACATTGCCGACGTGGTAAAATTTCTGCTAAGCAAGGATGCCCGCTTTATCACAGGCACGGATATTCTGGTTGACGGAGGTATGTTGACTCAATTAACGAAGAACAACTTAGAAAAATAATGCACCAACGCCATGACTACCGACAAGCTGATTCTGCGATTAAAAGCCATCTATGACGAAATGGTTCAGGCAGAACCATTTCTGGAAGGCCTCGTGGCGGGTATTGCCCCGAAGTATCGGCCAAGCGCCAAAAACCTTTACCGCTACCTGATCTTGCGTTCTTATGACCTAAGAGCAATACACGATTCCTTGTCTGAATTGGGGCTATCTGCTCTTCGTACCTCAGAAAGTTATGTATTAAGCAACCTCGATCAGGTACTCCAAAACTTGTACCGCATAGAGGGACAACACTGGGACAGGAATCAGGATCTGGACTATATCGGGCTAAAGAAAAGTAAAAACTTGCTACGCAAACACACGAAAGAACTATTCAACAGGAGCAATAACAAACATCGCACTGAAATTATGGTCACGCTGCCCAACGAAGCGGCAGAGGATAAAGACCTTTTACGGGATTTGATAAAAGCAGGCATGGCCATTGCCAGAATAAACCTCAGTCATGGAGATGTAGCAATCTGGACTAAAATGATTGAGCACATTCGGAAACTGGAAAAAGAGCTGAACCGGATGGTGAAGATCTATATTGATCTGGCGGGGCCAAAGATCAGGACCGGGGATATTGAAGTACTATCCAAAAAGGGAACGATCAAATCTGCTATCTCCATCAAGGCCGGCGACCGGTTGCTGCTCAGCAGGTGGGAAACCAAAGGCCAAAATCGAGAATCAGAAAAAGACGGCAGTGATGTACGAAGAAAGAAGGTGAGCGTTCAGTTACCTCAAATAATTGCGGATCTGAAGGTGGGGGAATCGGTGTTTTTTGATGACGGGATGATCAGGGGGCAGGTGGTGGCAAAAAATGCCGATGAAGTAGAATTAGAGATCACCGAGGCCTATAAAAAGAAACTGGCGGCCCGAAAAGGCATTAATCTTCCGGATACCCGCCTGAATCTACCTTCTCTGACCGAACAGGACATAGCACTACTGCCTTTTGTTTGCGCCAATGCAGACATCGTCGGATATTCATTTGTACGCACCCCTGAAGATGTGGAGATACTTTATCAGGAGTTGGCCAAGTATAAGCGGCCTGATCTTGGGGTCGTTTTCAAAATAGAGAATAAAGAAGCTTTTGAAAACCTGCCGCTCATTATGCTTGCAGGTATGAAACGAAAATCGATAGGAGTAATGATTGCCCGGGGTGACCTGGCCGTCGAAATCGGTTTTGAAAGGATATCGGAGGTACAGTCGCAGATACTTTGGCTTTGCGAGGCAGCCCATGTCCCGGTGATATGGGCTACCCAGGTACTGGACAATCTGGCTAAAACGGGTATTCCGACGAGGGCCGAAATAACAGATGCTTCGATCAGTGCCAAGGCGGAGTGCGTAATGCTCAATAAAGGGCCATATATCGTTGATGCGGTACGCACCTTGAAAAATATCATCATCAAAATGGAAACACATTCCTACAAAAGAAAATCCGCCTTACGGCCACTGAATGTAGCAGTTCGGGCTTTACAACAATTTAACATCCCTTAAAAAACGACACCATGGAAAAAAGAACCAGAATATTAGTACCAGTAGACTTTTCAACTTGTTCTGAAAACGCATTGATATTTGCGATTCAACTGGCAGATAACATCAATGCCGACTTACAAGTATTGCATGTGCCGCTTTTTGATAGTGGTGTCGGGGAAAACCCCGTTGCTTTATCAATAGCGATTCAAGAGCAAATTCAGCAATCGAAGGAACAGATGAGAAAGTTCATCAAAAAAGCGACCGAAAGTCTTGAGGGTTATCTTAATCAAACTCCTACCCTTCAAACCAGCATTGAATTGGGTAAAGTTGAATTTACAATTCTTGATGAAGCGGTAAGTAATGAGATTGATTATATCATCATGGGCACGCAAGGGGAGAGAAACACTATAGACAGATACCTGGGCACTATGGCCTCAAGTATAGTTAAAAATGCGCTTTGTTCGGTTCTGGTAATACCGGAGAATGCAAAATTTAGAAAAGAAATGGGACTGGGGTATGCCACTGATTTTTCAGAAGTTCCCACATTTGAAATAGGGAAAGCCGTAAAATTTTTTAAACCTATTCAGTCAACTATTAAATGTGTTCACTTCAATGAAAAGCAAACTGACGTTTTGGATAAAGTAAGAGCGTTTAAGTCTTATTTTGCGGAAATCGCTCCTGAATTGAACCTGGAATTCCACAACTTACCGGTTAGCAATACCGTGCAATACATGAATTCCTTTATTGAAGATCAGCAGATCGATATGCTGGTGATGTATAAGCCCAAACGTACTTTTTTTGAATCCATATTCCATAAAAGCTACACTCAAAAAATGGCGCAGCATGTTAGCATTCCTTTATTGGTGCTAAAGCACTAGTATTGTAATTAAGAGATATTAAAAAGGAATATAGCTGATCAATATGTTTGATAACCCATCGAAAAGTAGGTTGAGAAATTTCTTCAAAAAGGATTCTTCTGCCGGCCTTGTCCTGATAA
>JAGQWZ010000186.1 GCA_020436835.1 Saprospiraceae bacterium
ATTTCGCACACAATACTGGCAAATTTATCGAGCCGCAGAAAATTGCACATCACCCAGTGGGGTGATTTTTTGATCTCGACAGGAATGTTTTCCATGATCGGGGTAACCCATCTCTTTCCACACATTTTCCGAGTTCGATTGCTATCCCGTAGAAGGTCCAATGGAGATTTACCATTTATAAAATCTACTGTTACTCAACTATTCAGAAAATGCACCCCAGTTGATAACATGACCAGGGATTAGTGCCCTTTAGAAATTCAGCTATGAAAAATATGTAAGAACTGTTCTCTCAGTTTGAGATTCTACCTAATCTCAATAACGAAAAGTGACTTTCTCAGAATCATTTTATGAAAGGCAAGTTTTGGAGAGAAATTATAAATCAATAATTAAAGCAAAACAAGAATAGGAAGATATCAAATTCAATTATAATAATTTCAGCCCTTCACCAATTTGACCATAGAATCTGAGATGAGGTGCTGATTTCTTGACTCGATTGAAATCCCATTACGATTGAAATTCGATCTCGTTGCTCAGGAGGAAAGCCGGGTCCTTTCTACCCTTGAAGTATAAATTCCATTTTCTCTAATTCTAAAATTTTTGGCCCTCCAAACGACCGTTTCAATGATCATTGGTAATTAATGGCCTTTTTTTACTAGCTTATATCCCTATAGTTATGTCAGTGCCGCGTTTGATCATTTTCTTCTTCCTTTTTTATGCGAGCGTCCTTGCTCAGAATGCGCCAGGTTCAAAAATTCATATTCGCCGGTCAGCAGAGCCCATCACAATCGATGGTGTCCTGGATGAACCGGCCTGGAAATCCGCAGATGTAGCCAAAGACTGGTATCTTAATTACCCGGTAGATACCTCCTCAGCCCCTTTTCAAACAGAAGCCAGAGTTACTTTCGATGACCATTACTTCTATTTCTCCTTTATATGCCACGATGACAACGCTCCGGATATTATACATTCATTAAGAAGGGATTTTGAATATCCGCTCAATGACTTTGTAGGAGTGAATATCGGTCCCTACAATGACCGGTTAAACGGATTCTTCTTTTCTATCACTCCCAGAGGAGTACAACGTGAAGGTATAGTGATAGGTGGGGGGGCAGGAGGCGACGCGTTTAATACTTATTGGGACAATAAGTGGTATTCCAAAGTCCTGCGACTGGAAGACCGCTGGGTCGTAGAAGCAGCGGTACCCTTCAGCAGTATTCGCTATAAAGACGGTCTCGAAGAGTGGAATATCCTATTCGACCGGGCTGACCGGAAAAGAAATCATTTGTCGTCCTGGATTCGCACACCCATTCAATACAGTACGGGTATGTTTGCCTACTCGGGCCAACTAATCTGGGAGGATCCGGTCCCACCGGCTGGTCCTAATATTTCTCTTATTCCATTTACTACCTTGAGCTATTCGAAAGATAACGAAGTCGATCCCTCCGCTACAAATTCTGATTTTCAACTGGGTTTCGATGCCAAAGTGGGTATATCCCCTTCGCTAAATCTGGATCTATCCGTAAACCCCGACTTTTCACAAGTAGAAGTGGACCAACAGGTGATCAATTTAAGTCGATTTGAATTCCGGTTTCCGGAAAGGAGACAACTTTTTCTGGAAAATAGCGACCTGTTTAGCCGGGCTGGCTTGCCGGAGGCACGTGTGTTTTTTTCTCGCCGCATAGGCCTGATCCGTGACTCCACCGGTTTGTTTCAACGAATTCCCATTTTATATGGTGCAAGACTTTCTGGTTCTCTGAATAAAAATTGGCGCTTAAGTATTTTGAATACACAGACCAAGAAGGAACTTTCACTTGGACTACCTGCCCAGAATTACACTGTGGCAACAATCCAGCGGAATTTCTGGGCACAATCAAATGTCTCCTTCACTTTTGTCAATAAAAAAAGTCTGCAGATCAGCAGCATCGCCGATACTGTGGAGTATTTTCATCAAAGTCTTTGGCGGGAAATCATTGAAAATAATCGACCGGTACTGAGAAAAAATGACTATAACCGTGTATTTGATATTGATGTGGAACTTTTGAGCAGAGACAATAAATGGCACAGTAGTTTTTTTGCTGCGCAGTCTTTTGATGATTTTAGCTCCAGCCGGAATTTTGCCGGTGGAATTTTCTTCGAATATTCAACCAGAAATATTTATCTCAGGGCCCGTCCATCTTACATTGGCCGAAATTTTAATGCGGAAGCGGGATTTGTCCCCAGTGCTAATATATATCCTGGTCAGATTAATATCGTCACGGAATTTAATTATCTAATCTACCCCGGGAATCGAAGCATCGTCACGATGGTGCCGCTGCTCGAATTCCGCCAGACCTATATTCCAGATGGAACCCTCACTGATCGTGAATATGCCCTTGGTTATAATTTTAATTTCTTAAACACATCCACTTTGGAATTCCTGTACAGCTATATGTACCAACGGCTGACTTCAAACTTTAATCCCATTGATGGCAGTAGATATACCAGTTATATGGCGGGAGAAGATTATGGATGGCATCTATTTTCCGCCAATTTCGCGTCAAACAAGAGAAGACTTTTTAATGCGGAGATAGGTTTTACTTACGGAGGTTTCTACAATGGAACTAACTTTAATTTCAATGGACAGATCAATGCCCGGTATCAACCCTATGGCAATATTGCCCTCAGCTTCGATTACAACGATCTACGGTTACCCGATAATTACGGCAGAGAAAAACTTTTTCTCATCGGACCACGTATTGATCTCACCTTCACAGACAAATTATTTTTGACGACCTACTATCAGTATAACAATTTGCTAGATAACATGAATCTGAATATCCGCTTTCAGTGGCGTTACCGGCCGGCTTCAGACCTGTTTGTCGTCTATTCTGAGAATTATATTCCAAAAGGTTTTATCAGCAGGAATAATGCAATTGTTCTGAAGCTAAACCATTGGTTTAATCTGTAACGCTACTGGTCCACCTGGCCCAAAACAAACTGCCTGTGATCAACAGACAATGATAGAGATCATGTATGAACAGTGATTCCAATCATTTTCATTAATAGTCAAAAAATTTGTACCTTAATAGCTTAGGTTGTACAACCTCTACTGCTGGTATTTTCACCCCTATCCAATATTTTGAAATCAAAGGACTTACCTGATATGACTACAGATAATTTTCAAAGTAATCAGCGATCCGCTATCGTATTGTTGCGGATGCTGATCGGATGGCACTTCCTGTACGAAGGGGTCGTGAAGATCTTTAATCCGAACTGGACCGCCAAGTACTATTTACTGAGTGCTGAGAGTTTTACCAAGCCCTTCTTCACCTGGCTGGCCGGCGATGGCTTGATTGGTTTTGTTGATTTTATGAATATCCTTTGCCTGGTGATTGTTGGTCTTGCATTGATTTTGGGAGTTTTCGAGCGACTGGGAGCAGTGGTGGGCATTCTGCTACTACTTCTCTATTATTTTGCTCATCCCGCATTCCCTGGTGCTAGCCAGGCTGGAACAGAAGGCAGCTATTTTCTGATTAATAAAAATTTAATTGAGGCGGCTGCGCTATATGTGATTTACCTCTGTCCGACAGGGCAATATTTTGGACTACGTGGGTTCTTTAGTCCTACGTCATTAAAACCTATAAGCAATTAATTATGGCTGAACAGAATTCTTCCGGAAAATGGTCCCGTAGGGATATGATGAAGGGATTGGCAGGTGTCCCAGTCGTCGGAGCTGTCTTTTGGGCAGGAGCGGCAAAAGCTGCCAAACAGAAAGAAAGTCGAGAAAATATTTTGGAGACATTAAATATAAATGCATCTCCTCCACCTGATACCGGGCCCATGAGTGGAGATCCCGTAAGATTAGGTATTATCGGTTTTGGGATCCGCGGTCCGCAACTATGCCGGGCTCTGGGTTTTGCTACCAAAGACTGGCTACAAAGCATGAAGGAAGCCGCAGATAAGAATCCTAAAGATACTCGTCTGTCCTCATTCATGGAACAGGAAAATCTAAATGTACAGATTACCGCAGTCTGTGACCTCTTCGACGTAAGAGCCCAGGAGGCAGCAGATTCCTTCAGCACTGACAAGGTAAAGGTGAAGATTTATAAGACACACCAGGAGCTACTGAAAGATCCTGATGTGGATGCGGTAGTAATTGCCACCGCCGACCATTGGCACGCTCCTATTGCCATAGCTGCTCTCGAAGCGGGCAAACACGTCTATTGTGAAAAACCGATGACGCACAATATTGCGGAAACCTATGCCCTGAAAGATGCAGTAGCCAGGGCCGGCAAAGTATTCCAGGTTGGGCATCAGCATCGCCAGACTCAGAGCTTTGTCACCGCAAAGGATGTGATCAATAAGAAAATTCTCGGTCATGTTTCTCTGGTAACTGCGAGTACAAACCGAAATAGTGACAATGGTGCCTGGCAATATCACATTCACGAGAAGGCCAATCCCAATACAGTTGACTGGCAACAATTCCTGGGAGGAATCGCTCCGGATATCCCCTGGAATGCAGAACATTTCTTCCGCTGGAGAAAATGGTGGTCCTATGGCTCAGGCCTGTCCGGCGATTTGATGGTCCACGATTACGACCGGATCAATTGCGTACTAAATATGGGAATACCAAAATCCGTCACGGCCTCGGGAGGTATATATACCCACCGGGATGGAAGAACAGTGCCCGACGTAATGCAGATCAATCTTGAATTCCCCAACTTCTCCACCGGTAGTAGTCAGGAAGCAGGAAAGGAAAAGGGAATGACCATGGTATACAGTGCAACCTTAGGAAATTCTTACGGCCGAAAGACGCTGCTCATGGGCCATGATGCCACGATGGAATTGGGAAATGATCTGGTGCTCTATGCAGATTCCAACTCTACCCGATTTAAGGATATGTTGGAATCCGGACAAGTCACATCCGATGTACCATTGTATCGTTATGATCCATCCGCCAACGCAGTTGATGGAATCACCTCTGCCACTTCGAAGTATTTTGCCGACAAAGGATTATTATATACATATCGAAACGGTAGGCGGGTAGATTCAACGCACCTGCACATGCGTGAATGGCTCAGCGGTATCCGCAATGGCACTCCCGTAAGTTGTGGAATCCAGGAGGGCTTTGATGAAGTAATGACAGCCCACATGGGAGGTCTCTCATACAAACTGGGAAGGAGAATCGAATTCGATCATGCTAAGATGGAAATAGTACCAGTAGACGGCTATGACCTCGATGAGGTATTAGTAGCCGAAATGGATGCGTTAGTTTAATAGAATTGTTAAATATGGAAAATAAAACCCCTTGCTCCGGCAGGGGTTTTATTTTTTAATGCGATTTCTTCGTATTTTTTAGGATAATGCCAAATAATGCAACGACGAGATTTTGTCAGATCAGCCACCACAACCACCTTCGGTTTCTCCATTTTCGCAAACAAATATCTGCAAACCGGAAAAATGGGGATTTCCGGATTGTATGAAAATCTAAAGACGAAAGATTTTCTCGGAAAAGTAAAAATTGTGACGGAAATTCCCGCAGTGGAGGTCTTTACGGAGGGACCGGCAGCCGACCACAATGGAAACGTTTACTTTACTAATATCCGTACAGAAAAGATTCTAAAATGGGATGTCCATGACAAGACGCTCACTGATTTCTGGCAGAATTCAAACCAGGCAAATGGTTTGCGGTTTAAATCAAAAGATCAACTTCTGGTATGTGAAGGTAGTTCGGGAGCGGTGAGTGAAATCGAAATCGGAACGCAAAAGCGAACCGTATTAGTAGATACATTTAACGGCAAAAAGCTTCAATCTCCAAATGATCTTGACATAGACTCCCAGGGTCGGATCTATTTTTCATCCCGGTCGGATAATGCAGATCTCTCCGTCCAAAATAAAAAGGGGGTTTACAGACTAGATCCCGATGGTAGGTTGACACAACTATTGGTAGAACCGGAAATCGATATGCCCAATGGAATCGTCATTTCGCCTGATGAAAAAACCCTGTATCTGATCGAAGCACATTCAGGGAGTGGACGCAATCGCTGTATTCTTGCTTTTGATCTGCAACAGAATGGATCCATTTCAAATCGCCGCACCTTAATTGATTTTTACCCGGGAAGAAGTGGAGACGGGATGTGCATAGATCAAAATGGAAATCTTTACGTGGCTGCGGGATTGCATCAGACCAGAGGAACTTCCGAAACACTGGACACCCGGCCCGGCATTCATGTCATTTCACCGGAGGGGCAGTTGCTGGCTTTCCGGCAAACACCGGTGGATACGATCACCAATTGCACTTTTGGAGGTAAAGACCTAAAAACACTCTATATAACCTGTGGAAAATATTTACTGAGCATAAGAACTAAAATACCTGGAAAACACTAACGGAATAAGATCATCTTACGCCTGATGATTTTATTCCTATCAGAAATACCGCAAAGGATTCTGCATTTGATTCGACTTATTATCACTCGTAAAAAAACTAAACACTGGTTGTTTGAAAAAGGATGAAGGGAGGCTCGACTGCAGAACTGCATACTTTGAGAAAACGATTGTAATATACTTCATTCATTCAATTCACGTAACTGCTAAAATTTATGAGCGCGATTTACAGTATTATTACAGGGACCGGAAGTTATATTCCGCCTCGATGTATCAGGAATGAAGATTTTTTAGAGAATGAGTTTTTTGATAAGGATGGTAGATTAATCAACCGTTCTAACCAGGACATTATTCAAAAGTTTCAGGAGATTACTACCATTGCTGAAAGGAGATATGCCGAAGATAATGAAGTCACTTCCGATCTTGCCTTTCGAGCGGCAGTACAAGCTATCAAATCGGCGGATATTGACAAGGAGCAGTTGGACTATATCATTGTCGCCCACAATTTCGGAGACTTGAGAAAAGGCCATTGTCATGTCGACATTGTCCCTACCCTGGCCGCAAGGGTAAAGCACTTATTAACGATAAAGAATCCCAATTGTATAGCCTACGACCTTCCATTTGGATGTCCCGGCTGGTTACAGGCAGTTATTCAGGCGGATTACTATTTGAAATCAGGCGATGCATCTAAAATACTGGTGATTGGTGCGGAG
The DNA here is from genome assembly GCA_020436835.1 of Saprospiraceae bacterium. Classification (GTDB taxonomy): domain Bacteria; phylum Bacteroidota; class Bacteroidia; order Chitinophagales; family Saprospiraceae; genus JABDMH01. The sequence continues at coordinate 7,077 of JAGQWZ010000186.1, forward strand.
GTATTATCCCGGATTTTTGATCCACATGACCGTGACTGCATGTTATATTCAGATGGGGCAGGTGCAGTGATTCTTGAGGCAATCAGGAGTGATCAACCTAAAGGGATACTGGCGCATAAAACCCGGTCTGACACCATTACCCATGCTAATATGTTGTTTATGGGAAATTCTTACAAAAGCGAAGATCAAAATTGTGATAAAACCTATTTAAAAATGCATGGCAGAAAACTTTATCAATATGCCCTGGAACATGTTCCGATGGCAATTAAAGATTGTATAGCCAAAGCAAATATGAGTATCCATGCGGTGAAAAAAGTGCTGATTCACCAGGCTAATGGAAAAATGGATGAAGCAATATTAAATCGCTTATACGCATTATTTGATATTTATTCACCTCCCGAAGATATTATGCCGATGAGCATTAACAAACTTGGTAATTCTTCCGTTGCGACTGTTCCAACCTTACTCGATTTAATTCTTAGAAATAAATTAGGCACTCACACCATTGACAAAGGTGATGTGATTGTATTTGCTTCTGTGGGGGCAGGAATGAACATTAATTCAGTTGTCTATCAGTACTAACAAAACCTGGTTTTGAAATACTTTTCTTTTCGAACACCTTACAATTTGCCGCCCATATTTCGTTCAGAATTAGGTTTTACTCATCCCTAAGTGCCTGGATGGGATTTGATAACGCTGCTTTCCAGGTATCATAGATCACTGTAAAAAATGTGATTATTGTAACTACAACTCCGGCAACAATAAAAATAGCGGGTGTTATTGAAGTCCGATAAACAAATGAATCCAGCCAGTGATTCATTAAAAAGGCTGAAACGGGAATAGAAACCAGAAAAGCGATCAGAACTAATACAAAGAACTGTTTGCATAGTAAAGTTATCAAACCGGCCAAAGACGCACCCAACACCTTACGTACTCCGATTTCTTTGCGACGCATTTCGGTAATATACGACGTCAAGGCATAGAGGCCGAGGATGGCGACAAAGATGGTGATCAATGAAAAAAGCAAAAATATTCTTCCCATTCTGCGTTCATTCTCATAAAGCCTTCCAAATTCATATTCCATAAACCAGTGCTCCATGGGCAACCCGGGAGCTACTTCATTCCATTTACTTTTGAGGTATGCTATTTTTGACTCAAAGTTTCCCGCAGTCATTTTCACATATAGGATTCGATCGACGTTATCGGGTGTACCCCAAATCATGAGGGGTTCAATTTGCTCACTAACTGATTTGTATGGGAAATCCGACACTACCCCTATCACCCTTCCTGGCTGATCGACCTGACGTTGAAGCTGTTGATTGTAAGTTTGTCCCACTACGGTAAGTCCGATGGTTTCTTCCGGTTTCATATTCAGACGTTTCACTGCAGTTTCATTCAGGATGATTCCATTACTGTCAGAAGAAATATTACGGTCAAAGTCTCTTCCTGCAATAAAATTCAGGTTAAAAGTATGGGCAAATTGAAAGTCAACATCGAATTTGTTGAATTCCAGGGATTCATCACTTCGATGCGGAAAACGGAATGTCTGATTGATCAAACCAAAGTGGGGTAACCGTGGCAAATGATTCGCCACCGTCACCGATTCAAAACGGGTGTCCTGTTCAACCAGGTCACGAAAAACCTCATATCGATTTCCGAGTCCAAATCCTCCGAGACGAATAATCAGGATTCGGTCTCTGTCCCTACCCAGGTCACTACTGTTGATCAATTTTAATTGACGGAAGATTATTATCGAACAAATGATTAAAATACTGGAAATGGAAAATTGAAAAATCACAAGGCTTCGTCGAATTTTTTCCGCCGATTTTCCGGAATTAAATGTCCCACGGAGACTATTTATCGGTTTAAAACCAGACAAATAAATAGCTGGGTAACTCCCAGCTATGAACCCGGTGATAATCGTGGTTAAAAAAATGATGAACAATGGACGGAATAAGAAGAGATTACCGATCGTAAAAGACTTTCCGGAAAGGCCATTGAATGCAGGTAAAAATAATAGCAATAGTAATTCCGACAGGAACAAAGCACACAACGCCATTAGCACAGATTCGCTGAAAAACTGTAGAATTATCTGTGATCGATTACTGCCAAGGGTTTTTCTCAAACCAATCTCCTGGGCTCTTTTTGCCGATCTGGCTGTTGCCAGGTTCATAAAATTGAGACAGGCGATCAATAGCACCATAATTGCCACCAGGATAAAAATGGGAATATTTGTATAATTTCCTGCTGAATCAATTTCCCATTTCATTTCCGGTTCAAAATGCATATCTGCCAGCGAAGTAAATTTCAGTTGGTGATATGCATCTGCCTGATTAGTCTGACTTCCGGAAATAGCCTGAGTAATATAATCCTTCCAGTCACGTGCAATGACAGCAAGAGCTGAAGAATCTCTCACCTTCAGATAAGTAAATGCAAAGGCATCTCCCGGTTGATGGAGAAAATCATACTGATACGCTTGCAGGTACAACTGATGGATCTGTTGAATATTTGCAATAAAAGATGGTCGGATATGGGTGTTGGAAGGAGGATCTTCCATCACACCGGTCACCCTCAAATTCGCGACGACACCACTGACATTATAAATTAATTGCTTCCCTAGCGGATTCTCTTTTCCAAAATATTTCTTAGCCATAGTTTCGGTAAGCAGGACCGCATTCAATGGTTCCAGCACCAATTCCGGATCGCCGGATACCAGTGGAAAATGAAAGAATTCAAAAAAATTGGAAGTCGCCCATTTGAAATCAGGTTCCATGTACACATCGGTGGAGTTTTCACGATTGATGTAACCCGGATATCCGGCATGAGTCAGAATAACGAAATCCTCAACGGCAGGAATCATTTCTTTATAACGGGGAGCCCAACTAGTGCCGGAGGTAGCAAAAGCTTCGATATTTCCATTCTCCGCCTTGCGGTAGTAGCTCATCCGGTAAATCTGATCGTAATCTTGATGAAAACGATCGTACGACAATTCATCGTGAACGTATAAGTAGATGAGAAAAAAAGAGGTCAACCCGACAGTTAGTCCCAGTATGTTAATGGTGGTATTCAGGCGTTGATTCAGAAGACTTCTCCACGCTACCTTGAAATAATTTTTCAGCATATCCCTGGAGTTTAAATGGCAGAATAAGTCGGGAGAGCTGATTTGAAGAAGAAGTAATTCCGGTTCAGATCTTGCTTACTATTTGCAATGAACTGCTAAAGTTATTGAGTGAAATAATTATCTGCTTTGAAATGATTCAGAAGAGGCTAAAACCAAGGTGAGGAACATAGAAACTGCTCTGTAAGGCCCCAAGAGATCGCCAAACTTAAAAATATTTAGCAATCAAAGACAAAATCTCAGACCTCTATCGAAGTACTGGATAGTATGTTATCTAGTTTCCTTAATCCACTTTCTGTACAAACTGCTTTTGTCCAATACCCATTTGTACTTCTATACCATCGACCTCACCATCCGAATCATATACCATTGAGATAATTACATCTGCTGGGGTTAGGGCAAAAATATTATTTGGGAAGGCATGTAATTCCTGAACTGGCAATCCTGGAGCGCTTACATTTAATACGTTATGGTTTTTAGAAACCTGTACCTCGCCAAGTTGATCATCCCGGTAAGTGCCGACAATGGAGGATATCTCTTCATCACTCAATTTGATTTTGTTTTGCATTGGGTCCACCAGCACATCCATTTCTTCCAGCATTTTGATTCCATTTCTGTTCACCGGATTGAGCTCCAGTGATTTTTTATAGTATTCGATTGCTTTTTCATCGTTACCAATCTTCATATAGGCTTCACCTGCGCTGTCGTAGACATTCCAGGATTTTGGAAATCTCCGGATATTTTCAAGAAAGACTTCAATTGCGCTTTGATCTGCTCCCCGGCCCATAAGATCATAGCCAAGAGAATTAATTTCAGATTCACCTAACTCCATCTGCACACCAAATTTCCTGCTCAATGAACGGTAGTGATCTTCAATAGTCTGTAGACCGCCCAACACATATAATTCTTCCAAATCCGCATCGTGCCACTCTTCAAAAATAGCCTCCAATCCGTTATAAGTGCTCCGGTGGGGAATGCTGCCATGGGTCTCTTCTTTTAATACCTTAAAATCCCACTGAAATCCTTCCGGTGATTTCTCTTCGAAAAGTGCGGCCAGTTTCATGGCTCCACCCAGCATTGATCCTCCTTCATTTCCCATCGTCATATAATAGAATACTTCCAGGGAATCCCAGGTAGTCAGGGCACTGTCCATCTGACTAACCAAATGTTGCTGATCCCACCACATGCTGGGACTGATGCTGATATGCGCATTGAAAAGCTCAGGTTCCTTTAACAGGGCATTTACCGAAAATAGTCCTCCAAATGAATGTCCGACCAAAATCCGGTAATTTGAGGTATTATAATTTGATTCTATTTCCGGAATAAGTTCATCTTTTAAAAATGAAAGCATTTTGTCTGCACCACCGGCAGTAGGGAATCCGGTCTTGGCACTGCTGTCCAGTTGAATCAGCGGCGTCAGATCATGAGTGCGGTCCCTTGTATTGGGGATGGCCACTACCATCAGGTCTGGTATCCGGTTCTGCCGCCTCAAAAAAGAAACGATTCCGGTGGTGTGATGAAAATGACCCTGGCCGTCCAGGAGATACATCACTGATACCGGATTACCTTCGGGATCATAATCTTCAGGCAGATAAACCAGGAAAGGTCTGTCCTCTCCAAGTATCTCAGAAGAAAAAGAAAATCTTTCACCCAGTACGATGGGCTCCGTTTCTTGTGCATAGGTAAGGCCTGCAATAAAGAAAAAATGCAGGAGGTAGTATATTGAGTATTTCTTTTTCACGGTTCTTGTCGCTTTTAACTTCAGGAGTAGTGATCAGTTATTCATTAAATATACAGGTTCCTGTATAAAAAAGGGGAGATCCATTTCTCCTGGGAAACAATATTTGTCAAGAATTAAAAAAGCGACCACAAAGAACAAAACCGACTTATTTTAATTCTCTTTCCTCTTCACAAAATCGGTTATTTACTCCGGATAAAGTTGGTACTGGTATTGCTTTTTAATATTCTCACCATTTTCTCCTGATCCGGCATGATAGATCCCGGAAGCACCGAATCATCGCAAGGCCTTATATCGAGTAAAAGTGTTGCCGGGTTTACCAGTTCAAAGGTGGGTTGAACACTGATTTCCTGTCCGGCGGTCAGCGAAACATTATCTCCGGACTGGATGGTACTGTTATCGATCGAGATGGTGGTATTAGCCCGGTCTTCAGTGCCGTTCGGAATACTCACGCCGGAGTAGGTGACATTCTGGTCTGTGCACTGACAACTGACGGGAGTGACGTAAGACTCCGTACCATCTGTGACATCATTGGTACTACCCTGCAAAGCATCGACTCCCAGTCCGCGCCGGGCAAAAGCTCGCCAGATCTCGCAGCTATTAGCACCTCCGAACAATAGAGTATCGGCGGCCAAAATAGCATCCCGTCCGTCCACAAATCCGGGCGAACATGGTTGCAATTTCATTCCTTCCATGACCAGTTGCATCGCAATACCATTTCCACCGGTGATATTGTAGACATCAGGCTGAAAGCCATGCCTTTCAATCAGGTTCCAGGTCATGTCCCATAGCATGGTACACCAAACCGAGCCAACTCCGTGTGGTATCGATACTCCATCAATGTCATTATAGGTAAATGGATTCACCCCCATATCGGTCGTATAAGGGAAAGGCCGGATACCACCTCCAGTGGCATTCTGCCACGAAGCATAGGTGCCGATTCCATTGGCATCTGTTTCTAGATCTCCCGGTTTCATCTGAAGCAAAAGGGCAAAGAAATCACTCCACCCCTCCCCCATCTGCTCTTGATTAGTAAGACAATTAGGCATTGAAGCGCCACCGGTCAGCCGGTTGGAAATACCATGCCCATACTCGTGAGCGATGATACCATTGTCCAAATCTGAATCTTGCACTTTTACGGCAGAGATTTTTATGGTCACAGTTAATCCATTGGCAATTTCAGCTTTCAGGATCTGACAATCCTCATAGGAAACCATCACGGCTGGTATGGCTTGTTGAGGGTCCCCGCCCATGGTGAAAACCCGCTCCCCTGGATTATTATTGCAGACAATAACACCAATGGCAC
>JAGQWZ010000187.1 GCA_020436835.1 Saprospiraceae bacterium
ATTGATTTGACTTAGCTGGTCGTCACTCAGTATCTTGCCCAGGACCAAATAGCCCTGACTATCTAAAAAGTCCTTTTCTTCATCACTTAAGAGACTGATACTCACTCCGAGGTCACCGAGATAATTAGCCATAATCGTCAGATTTACCTTAAAAATAACTGACTAATATTTCTAAACAAAGCATAATTTTTTTTGGCATTGATGAAACCTTTTGAATAAAAGTTCCGTCTCTATGATAAATAGAATTAGAAAACTAAAATCGCAACTATGATCCGAGTTATTTACGTTTTGACACTAACAATGCTCTCTCTTGGGATAGGATACAGCCAAAATGATAGCAAAAGGGAAACAGATCTGAACCGGGAACTGAAGGAGGTTATGAAAGAGGTGGAAGAAGCCCTGGATGAGATCGAGATTGCGGAAGTGGATGTAGACCGGATCATGGACCAGGTAAGAGAATCGATGCCCACAAAAACAGAGATGAATGACTACAGGGAGATAGTCCGAGATGCTGTCCGGGAATTGAAAAATATCGATCTCAGTGAGTTAAAAAGAACGATGGAAGAAGTAGGCAGGGAACTGGAAGATTTATTTCAGGATGAACATTGGGAAAAATCGGATGAGAAGAAAATATATCGCCAAAACCGGAAAAAAGAATAAAAATTCAACGTATAACAGGCACCTTATAAAATAGTAAACGTGAAGCCGGATAGTTTATCCGGCTTTTTTAATGACCGTGGTTCCCGATTAGCCGGCCTGATCTTTCAAAGCCATTCTTATCACCTCGGTGACAGGGGTTTGTACTTTGTCAAGTTCCGCATCTGACCACAGAGATCCACCCGCCGGCATCAATGGAGGTTGTGCTAAAAATCTCGGATTCGTTCCCTGATGATCCTGGGCGGCATGCAGGAGAAATGGATGACAAAGGTAAACGGTTCCTTTCTTACCAGTCGCAAGTACCTGTTGATCCCACTCCCTGTTTTGCATTTCCCCGGCTAATTCCATGAATGAAAGTCCTTGCCTACCCAAAGGAGCTAACATCCGTGCAACCTCGTGATGCGAACCGACTGCTATGCGGGTAGGAGCATCATCTGTTCCTACGTCAGAAAAAAGAAATAATAAAAGAAGGGCTCTTCCATCGGAAAATATGTTGATGCGCCACTCGAGATAATTATTGGGATCATTGCCAGGAAAACTGGCATCCACATGCCAGCCAGTGTCTGTTGCTTTCTCTGTGCTGGGGAAACGTACCGGAACACTGCCTAAACTAAATCTGGGCATCCAGCCACCAGCTCCCACCAATTGGTCAAATGCATCTTTCAAAGTAGTGGAGTTGATCGCCTTAACAAATGGAGTATCAAAATATTCACCCAGGCGAATCACCGGTTTGGTCCAGGTTTCTGAATCGAGGGGATCACATCCGGTATCTTTCCAAAGGATCTCCAGGCATTGATCGGCAATCTGCTCAGGAAACGCCTCAGGGATGCACAAATAACCGTCCCTGATAAAACCAGCTATATCATTTGATGAAACCATCTTTACAATTCTTGGTATGTATTGCCTTCAATAAAAACATGCCGTCATTGCTTTTCAGCATAGTTACCAGCATTCTGTAGAACAAAAAATGCTGCAGGTCACTCTGGGTACCAATTTCGAAGCCGAACCTCTATTTTGGAGTCAGCGCTATTTACAAGCGATCTAAATTTATCTACATCACTCAAGCCATCACTACCACGATAATGGTAGGGGTAGACTACACCGGGCTTAAAATCCAATACCGCATCCGCCGCGTGTTCTACATCCATCGTATAGGGTAAATTCATACAAACAAAAGCAAAATCAATATCGGGGAGCGCACGCATTTCAGGGATATCTTCGGTATCGCCGGAAAAATAAAACCTTTTACCACCAATTGTCAACACATATCCGTTACCCCACCCTTTTGGATGTCGGGAGGTTTCGTCATCGGGTAAATTATACATAGGAACAGCCTGTACTTCAATACCACTGTAATCTGTACTTTCACCGTTGGCCAGTGTGATCACTTTGCCAAATTTGATATCTCCCAGCTCATCGATAACCGATTGAGGAGCTACCAGGGTAGTGCCAGTCAGGTCCAGCCCGGTCAGCGTCTCTTTATTGAAATGGTCTCCATGTAAATGGGTGATGCAAATTAAGTCCGCGCCGGGAAAACCGGAAAATTTATCCGCTCCACCATAGGGATCCATATAGACGGTCTTACCCTCCCACTGAAGTACCAACGTCGCATGTAGTACAGGGGTCATGGTGACCTCACCTTGAGCGGTTGGAATAATATCCTGTTGAGTGAAGCCGGTTTTGGACACCAGCAAAGCAAAGAGCAAGAATAATAGTCTCATCATAGGGTATTAAAAGATTAAATGAGAATGTACTCAAAATAAACTAAAGAATGAAATACCAGGTTAGGGATGCCCACAATTTATTTTCTACCGTGTTGGCATCCAATAACTTACTCATACGGTAATCCAATCCCATTTCCAATTTATTATTACTATTTAATTCGTAACCCACTGCCGGCAAAATGCGAATTTCCATATCAGTAGAACTGTTTTGAAGGATACCAAGTATCTCACCCCCCAGCTTAAAATAGAGTTCTTTCCAATTGATTTTATCTCCTGACAAAGGGATCTCCCAGACTGCCCGGTAGCGCAGGCGGAAAATTGGGTCCGTCCCCGAGCTGAATGTCTGATCTGATGCGATACGATGGCTTATTCTTGACTGATTTAACTTGCGTACTGTTCCATATTGTTGAATCAGACGATGAAATATAACATCATCTCTAAACCGGATGAGATATCCGGCATTGACCTTACTTCGCAGTCCGATACGCTGGGAGACCAACATCTTCAGATCGGTCAATGCATGGCTAAACGCATGGTTCGATGACTGAAATCTCGACTCTGCTCCAAAAACTACCTGTGATTGTCCGGTGATTTTTGAACTGAGGTTCATCCGGGGGAGAAGGCCAAAACCCAATTGATTTTGGGAGAAGAGACTAAAGGATAAAAAAAGAAGAACAGTTGTCAGTCGCCAGTGAAGTAACCGTTGAGATCTCATTTACTTCAGAATTCCATATTGTCAGTTGGACGATCATCGACCTCCAGAACCTCCTTCACCCGACCATCTCTCGTTAGCAGAATTTCAAAGTTGCCAATCTCACCCTTTTGCTCTCCCCTAACGATACATTCCAAATGCTGATAATCCATTCCGGCTCGTAAAAAAGCCTGAAAACCGGTCTCTGAAATCAGGAATTGTTGCTGGACCTTTAAAATTCTGTACCGCTTGAATAGTGTATTAAATCCATCTTCAATTGTTCTTACCAGGTCCTGATCTAAATCATGCAGATGCACGGTTTTCTCAATATCTAAAAAGAAACCTGAGCTATCAAATTCAATACTATACCAGAAATCCTTTATTCGGGTCTTAGCTTCGAAGGTTATACCGAGTTGGCTTTCCTCTCTGTACCACCGCACTTTGTTTGCCTTTTCGATGGATGACATGTAAGACGCGGCCTGAGACGGAACTTCGGACAGACTCACCCGGGTTTCACTTTCAAATTTCGACTGACCGAAAAGGCCCGAGGACATCATAATAAGGCAAGGCAACAAGCTAAAGAGGGCACCAAGAAATCGAAACATAAACAAGAAACGATTGAGCGCTGCTTCTGGTTCAACCCAGGCTCAACCAATTTTAATTCAGGCCTGGATTGTGTGGAAAGGCGATCGGCTTGCCGGAAATCACCAAAACCTGAATCATCAGAGCAATAAAGATCAAGATACTCATTTCGAAGTGCGAAGTTGAAATACTGCCCATGAACGTCTTGCTGGATCTTCTTTCCAGAACCTTTCCCTCCGACAATTGGATGGCGGACAAAGCGGTTAACGTAGTCATACACTTTCTGGTAATGCTTCGAATTTGGTCAATGTCGTGTAGCGGATCCGGAAGTTCGATTCCGGATAGTAGTTTACTTTCTGCAACTTGAAGTTGCTCAAGCTGGGATTTTAGATCTTCATAATAAGCTTGTTCGTCACTAGTCAGGTAAGTTTCACCATATTGCTGCATAAGCCGGGACACAATGCGCTGATGGCTCACCAATTCGACCGGATTACGAAAATGCCCGTCCTTAAAGTTTTTCAACATTAAAAGTTCCGATTTGTGATATAGGTGATCATAAACCTGAAATATGTAGCCTTCGGCAAGAAGCCGGTCCTGATAAATCTCCTTAAAATCATTCTTTAGTGATTTCAGGTGTCTCCGCTCCACCAGGTTATTTACCATCACCAATACCATTACTACCGCCAACAGCAGGGAAACTTTCCACTTACTTCTAATCGAATATGCCCACTTCATAACCTTTGCATTCTAATTACTCTCTAATATACACTGCTTGATCTAGAAGTACAAATCATCGAAATAAATCAATAACCCAGGTCATTACCAGTATTTAGCCGGCCAGATTGAGCCTTCGAAAAGTGATATAAGACATCATCAGAATACTTAAAATCAACAAAGGGAAAAAAGTCTGTAGATGAATTCCATCCACAAAGGCATGACTCACAAACGCCGAAAACATGGTAAAAGTAAATCCGGCATAGGCCCATTCCTTAATTCGACTTTTGAAAACGGGAAGAATTAATACCAATGATCCCAAACCTTTAAATACCGTTAATAAAGTACGGAAATAATCGGGATACCCCAGGTGACTTATTCCCTGGCGTGCCAGCTCCGAATTAGAAGTCAGCGCCGGCATCAATCCCTCAAATAAGAAGATAATAATGGTGGTGGTCCAATAAATATATTTAGTTGTTTTCATGATTAATTAAAATTAAATGTCGATAAAATGATAAAATTTATATGTTGTAAATCGAGCGTTGATAACCCAACTAATGAGTAAAGATTTTTAGGAGAACGGCGAATCCCAAACATGTCGAAGGTTTGTTTGTCGACCATACAGACGATACATTTTAGACCTAATCTAGCGGCCAAGTAATTCAACCCAGAAATTCATTACATCTATTTGCATTCTTGAAAGTGAAATAACCAGTGGTTCCCGAATTTATCTTCCAGGTCTCCGAATAAGGCGCCCCAGAAAGTTTCTTCCAAGGGATGTGACTTTATACTTCCAGTCGATAATTTCGCATAGCATTCCCGGATTTCGTCTTCACTGGAACAATCCAACATCAGGGAGATAGTGTTTCCCGACCGGTGTCCATCCTCCGGTACGATGTCAGATCCCATTAAAATCAGATTATGATTCGTCAGTGTACAGTGCAGGATTGAGGCACGCATTTGTCGAGGCATTTTATCACTAAATGGAGATTCTCCGATCGTTTGAATAACTAATTCACCCCCCAGGCATTTTTGATAAAATTGCATCGCCTCAAGACAGTTACCGGCAAAGGTGAGATAGGCACTGATTCGCATTTCTATTGTGATTAATTTTTTTCGAAATCAATATTTTAGTGTAACAACGGCTATCTGATATCTTTCTAAAAGCGTGCTTTGATAGCAGATGCTTTCAAAATCAGGTGTTTAAAATTTTTGCTGCTCAAAACTAGACATATTGGACTTTGAGTAAAATATCAGAAAACGACACTTTTAAGGGTTGATCGCGACATCTACATTGATTATCTTGCTGCAATGAAAAAGGTATCCATTCTAGTACCCCAATCTTCAGTGATGCAAGCTATTGCAGATCCCAGCTACTTGTTTAATGCTGTGAACCAATTTTTAACCAGCACCGGACGACCGGCTCTTTTCTCAGTGGAGCTGGTCGGTAATCATAAAGATGTGCATTTGGCAGGAGGCCTTTTCACTGTACATGTGGATAAACTGATCAGTGAAGTCGAACATACGGATCTGGTGTTTATCCCGGCCCTTTTCGGAGATATGGAAAAGGCAGTAGCACTTAATCAGGACCTGACTACCTGGATCGTCAAACAATATAAGGGAGGAGCTGAAATCGCATCGCTCTGTGTAGGCGCATTTCTCCTGGCTTCAACCGGTCTCCTGGAAGGCAAGAAATGTTCTACACATTGGGGTTTCTCAAACGAATTTAAAGATATGTTTCCCATGGTGGAACTGGTGGACGGTGCGATTGTCACGGAAGAAAATGGAATTTATTCAAGTGGGGGAGCGAATTCATATTGGAACTTATTGCTGCATCTGGTCGAAAAATACACGGATCGGGAGACGGCCATTTTAGCATCAAAATATTTTGCTGTAGATATTGATCGCGACAGCCAGGCTGCTTTCGCTGTGTTTAAAGGTCAAAAAGAGCACAATGATGAGGAGGTGATTATCGCACAGGAATTTATTGAGAAAAATTATCAGGATAAAATTTCCGTAGACTCCCTTGCCGACCTGGTAGCTGTCGGGCGAAGGACTTTTGAGCGAAGATTTAAGAAGGCTACAAATAATACGATTTTGGAATATGTACAAAGGGTTAAGATTGAAGCGGCAAAACGTAGTTTTGAAAACAGCCGGAAAAACATCAGTGAAGTAATGTACGATGTTGGCTATACCGATACCAAAGCTTTTAGAAATCTATTTAAAAAAATCACCGGATTAACTCCCGTGCAATACAGAAATAAGTATAATAAACAGGAATGGATGGAAGTGGTAGCCTAGAGAGACAGCTACTTTAAGCATTTCCTGATTAGTTTCCAGGCCCAGTCGTAATGACTTGAAGTGGATGAAACCAGGTATGCTCCCAGGGAGGTTGATCCGGTCCAATGGTATTTCTTCTTCTCAAAAAGTTCAACATCGGTATGACTATGAATTAATTGCATGATACTTTCATGGGATTGTCCAAGCAGTTCCCTGACATTTTCGAGAGGAATATGTTCATATTTTTTCTGGATCAATTGATTTAGTTCTTTTATCGTTTTCCAGGTATATCCTTTTGCCGGTATATCCGGTTTCTCTCCGAGCATGCCTATTTCATACCATTGAAGCATCATCAGATGCCATTCGTGAAGATGTGCTAAAACATCCCTGATATTCCGATTCAAATATCCGTTTGGAAATTCACGATGCTTTTCGGCATCAGACAAATTATCGACAAAATCATTCAGCCTGCCGTAGTTCTCCTCACTTAGATCCAGTAGTTCATTTTTAGTTTTCGGTCTGGGCATTTTGATATCTATTATACACTACCAGACTCAATCCATAATAACTGGCTCAAGTACGATAATAATTTGTCTCCAAACGATTCCAGGTAACCTCCCCCACGGATCAGTCCGTTCTCGATTTGTCGCATTTTATTGAGGAGGTCCTTATCCATTTCCTCATCCTGTGCACCATAAAATTGCAATTTACGAGCTGTATCATGGTAAAGTTTTCGAGCCACGAGCATCTCCTTTAATTGGTGCAGGGTATCAAGTAAGTGATCCAGTTCTTCATCCTGATATTCTCCCGATTCAATGGGTTTCGTTTCTCTAAAAAGCAACAGGTTGTAATAAATTTCAGCAAGGATCAAATCCAGACTATCGAAATCTCCCTCCTGTAGATGTTCAAGATAGACTTCGACCAGATTCCTGAAGTATTCATGCGTTTTCACTCTGAGCTTATCTTCATTCATCTGATTAATATGGTCAATCACTACCTTTTCTGTTGCATGTATCGTATTTAGATATAATTCATGTACGGATTTTGAGTAGCGGTCTCTGCTCAAGGATTCTTCTCGGGATAATATTTGATCGATTTGTTTATTCTCATCAAAAAGGACGGGATTGGACTTCACCAGATTTTCCTCCAGATAACTTAGATACAGGTCAATGAAATCCTTTTTAAACTTACCCAATGCACCCTGACACCGAATTAAAGGTATCGTTTCATCAACATAAGTCAGCAAGCTAATGAATGCAGATAGTTGGTCAATGTTCTTATTTAGAAGCCGAATTGCAGACTCACTCGACCGGTTGATCGCTTCCCGGTCAAGATATTTTATAGCGTCATATAATTGATGATAATAATACTTATACAGAGACTTGACATTCATTCTATCGATATTTTAGGGAACTTAAGATTGTCGAATTCAGGTTATATTAAAATGATGAGGCTTACCCAATGGGATGATCCTAGTTAGTTCTGGACTTTCAAGTGATGTGAAATCCTTGAGGGATGAAATGATCCATTGATGTATGCGTTCGCAGTAAGCTTTTGTAAATTGCATTCCAAACAAAATAAATGTCAGATGAGCCTTAAAAAACGATTCTTCAAGACCAAGGATACGTGTAAAGTGACTTTTTTACTACCACAAGAAGCTGTCGAAGGGGCAAAGAAAGTTCAACTATTGGGAGATTTTAATAATTGGGATAGTGGAGAAGCCCTTTCTATGAAACTCAAGAAAGGAGAGTATTCCGCAACACTGGATCTTGAAGTAGGAAAAGAATATCAATTCAAGTATTTGATTGACAATGCAAGCTGGGAAAATGATTGGGCTGCAGACGATTATGTTGTTTCCTCAATTGGGGCTGAAAATTCAGTAGTACAGACCTACAAGTAGAGGGACTACAATGCAACAGGTCCCGTTGCAGAGAACTTTCTGACCGTTGGGATAGTCATAGAGGTAATCAATCTTAACTTAGTCAAAAGTAGTATGAACCCTTACCTGGAAATCAAAACAATAGTCCTGGCTGGAGATGATGATCCACCCCCTAAAAAACCGGAAATCACCCCTCCCAAAGATCCTCCACGAATCAAACCAGATCCGGAAACTCCTCCGGTGAAGGATCCCAAACCTATTCCGACGTCGCCTCCGGATGTGCCTTATCCATCCGAGCCCAAGACCCCCCTGCGGCCAAGTGATCCGATCCGGACATCTTGATCAGTTCGATAGCTTTATAAGCACCAGTTTCTTGATATCAGGCAGGTTCGTCCTGTCCCGCACATCAATGCGAATCCCCCTTCCCTCCGCATACTTCCTGGCCTGGCCCAGATCGTTTTTAATCATTGGTCCGATATCTTCGTGCATGATCTGATCATAGGCTTTCTGACCAAATACCAGGGCCGCCTTGAAGTAGCCCTCTCTGGGTAGAAAGTATAATATGGCTCTCCTTTTATCTTTGATTCGATAACTCCATCCATATTTTTTCCCGGGAAAATTCCATTCTTTCTTTCCGGTTGGATACTGATCCAGCACAAATTGCTCCAATTCCTGCCAGTATTGGAGTGAGCGGTCGAGCTTGGCTTTCAGATCCAATGCTGACGGTGGAGTCGCTTTGTCCATGAATACACTTTGATCTTCCATATTTCGAAATTATTAGCGCATCAGGTTGCTTCTCTGTGGCAATACTCCCAGGGCAATCTTCTCCCTCGGTATTTATCTAAAAAACTGATTTACAAATATTTAGATATAAAAATAGATTTTTTTTGAAAAAAACTGATGACTATAAGGACATTTTATCTATGAAATACACAGATAGATGAAAGCAATTAAGAAAACCAAAAAATAAAAAATCATGACACGAGAATTCAACAGCCACGCAGAAGCCATCAAATGGATCGCCATCAATGCAGAAACAGAATCACATTTCGAAATTCTGAAAGATGAATTGGAATTTAACCATACTTATACAGGAGAATACTTTGTTAGCCTCTTGCTTTTAGATAATGAAGTAGCTTATTATAGTGAAGCCGCTTAAAAAGAACGAAGCCCCAATTAACCATTTTTCACATCGTAAATAGATCCACCCCAACCTGAATATCCCGATCAACCAATTTCTTCTCCAGCCAGCTTCCTTCAGAACCAATGTTCCAGTCAAAACGGTCGAAGGAAAACTGACTGGAGAAGTGGTATTTGTCCGAATCCCATTTTTCCTTCCTGACAAGAATATCAATACTCCAGGTAATAGATCGGATGGTTAGTAATGCTTTGATCTGCACTTCCATTTCCGAGATTTGGGTGACTTGCTCTATCTCAAGTTTTGCTATCGGAAATTGACCTACTGCGAAATCAGCTTTCAAATGACCGGTCAGATTTCGAATTGGAACAATGTCTTGCGGTGAGATGTCAGTGATGTGAATAGATTGCATATCCACCATCAATTGTCCGGCGACTAATTCACCCCCCTCAAACATCAGATTGCCATCCAAAAACCTTAATGTACCTTCATGTTTACCGGTTCCGGCCAGTTTGGTTCCCTTCCAAAAAAGTCTTGATCTCTCCAGATCAATACACAACATGGTGTCTAACCGGATGAAATACCGGACCGGCTTCACTACCATCATTTCCTTCGCCGGACCTGATAAAACCCCCAGCACTACAAATAGCAAAATGAAAAATTTACTCATAGCCGGGAATATTCGCCCCCAGAATGATATCACGGCTTCCTCTTAGATACTCATTTTGATGCTGAATCTCCATGATTCCGGAAAAACCACCTCGAACTTCTTCCGATTCGGACTCAGCTTTCAACAATGGATCACGGGCAAAGAGATAACTATCCATCCAGTAATATTTTCCCGAAGGTTCCAGTATAGTCAGATGAATATGCGCAGGTTCACGACGGTTGGGATAGATGCCAGGCATCGAAGTGTAAAAAGTGTATCGTCCATCAGTACCGGTCTTCATCCAACCCCGGAGATAGCCATGCCTGCGTTCCCAATTGGTGGCGCCATTTCGATTTTCATAGATCCCTTGCTCATTGGTATGATATACATACAGGATCACTCCATCTGCCGGTGTTTTTCCATCTGGCATATAGACCGTGCCATCAATCACCAACTTTTCTTTGGCAATCGCAAATCCAGGTAAAGTATCTACCGAAGAAAGGATCCGGTTTCCATATTCGAAGATCGCTTCACAACCCTCACAGGTTCCAATCAGAACCGGATCAGCCTGTTTGTCACTTTGGGCGCAAGCAAGAGGTAAGATGCATAGGTACACTACAGTAAGGCGAAGAAACTTAAACATATTCTTTTGAATTTATCTCTCAATTGAACGGAAGATCTTTGAAAACGGCGCTATTGTCCAGTTGACAACTAACTAAGACGAGTAGATTAATGGCTTAGCCGGTTAAATACCTCCAGAGATGATTTCAAATCATAGGCGTAACTACGACTCAGCCTGATTGAATTTCCATTGGTAAGATGCAGATCATAGTCTCCATTGCCCCTTGATTTCAATGCCCGAATATGTTTGAGATTCACAATAGTGGAGCGGTGAATCCGGACAAAATTTCCCGGATTCAGTTTTTTCTGCAACTCTTTCAGACTAGCTTTATAAAGAAAGCGACGATCCCGGGTTTGAACCGACAGATAAGGCCGGTCGGTAGAAATCGAAAATATTTCATCCACCATCAACCAGGTGCTTGCTGAATTTGTTGGATTATGTACCGGTAAGCTCCGGATGAATTGATCTGCTGTCGCGACATTCTTTCGCTCAGATTTCACCGGCTTCCATTGTAGTACCACGAAGATTACCAGATATACCAGCATTAAAAAAAATATTTCTTCCGAAAGGAAATAGGGTACAATCTGTGCTATCTGGTAAGTATGATCCATCAACCACCAGGATATGAAGTGAATTAACCATACGGTAGACACAAGATGGACGATACTGGCAATTGGAGTGAGTAAAAGGGTTTTCAGAACCAATCTATATGGATTGTCATCGGTATTCATCGATTTAGATAGCGCAAAGACCACAGGTACAAACAAGATCCAATGTACTTTGTAGAGGGAAGACTCTGAAAAATAAAAAGCACTATTCCTCACCTCTGCACTGATATAATCCTGCATAATGCCCAGGAGTGCGATCAAGAGGAAAATCAGAAAAATTGCCGGCAAGGAGTTTCTAAGAGATGAAGGTCCAGCCAGCACCGGGTTTATTGAAAACATGTACAGACTTTCTTTAATAACGCCCTAATGTCAGGAAAAGTAAGTCCATCTGAAAATACCTGAAGCAAATCTCAAGGAAGGACAAAAAAAACGAGAAAAAGGAACCGGACTGGGAATAATCTTTTGCAAGGAATTAATAGGGTTAAATAAGGGGGAATTTAGAATTGAAAGTATCCCTGGTACTGCCTGTCATTTCACCCTTTCAAAATAAAGTGCATTATTCTACTCTATACCAATGGTTTTTTAGCACCTGATTAAATGTCCTGCCATCCATTGCGATATCAAAGGATTCTAAAAACTCCTCATCCGATAATTTTTCCAATATTAACCGGGCCTTCCATTCACCGGGATTATTTTCAATTTCGCGGGTTAGAAATACCATTGTATTTTCATCGGACGCATCCTTTGCCAATGCGAAAATATTGACAAAACCTTCAACATTGTAGGACCGGTAGATAAGCTCTTCGCTATTTCTATTGTAACTGAACATGCCCAAATCCCGATGCACCTCTCCTTTTGGTTTGCGCTCTGATTTGGGAAAGGTCGATTGGTTTTTGACCTGTATGAAATTTCTATCCAATTCATAGCTATAGGTTCTGAAACCGATCCCATCTCCTGCCATACCTGATTCCACTCCTTGCCAGGAACCGATAAGAAAATCCAGGACCTCAAGGTTTGACTGGGCAATCATTATATTGCTTATCAGTAATCCCAAACTCAATAATAGTCTACATCGTATTTTCACTATTAATTAGGTTTCTATGATTTTCAAAGAAACAAACCCTGACAATGGGTCACTGAAGCTCTAGTTAGAAGTCCAGCGTGACTCCCAACGATGATGTAATTCCTCCAGTTCTTTGACCACTTCAGGATACTCGTTTGACCTATTTTTTTGCTCGCTCACATCTTGACTTAAGTCGACTAAAAAAAGCATATTTTCTTCAGTATTTTCAGGGATAGACCGGCCATCGGACGTGTCATGGGGATCATATAGAAGTTTCCATTTTCCTTTCCTGACCGCCCACCGCTGATTCATCTGCCAATGCAGGTCTGGGTGCGGTGTGCCGGCTGCCTCATTTCTGATGATTGAGGCAAAACTTCTACCATCTAGATCACTCTGATCCAGATTGATGGCAGTCAGCTCAGCCAGCGTAGGCAACCAATCGATCGAGCACAGCATCTGGTTACGAACCTCACCCTGGGGAAGGCGCCCCGGCCAACTAATCAAGGCCGGCACCCGGATGCCTCCTTCAAAAAGGGAAAACTTGGCGCCCCGGTAGGGCCCGCTATTTCCCCCTCCAAAGTGTGCCCGCTCCTCGGTGGAGTGACCATGATCGGACTGAAAAACAATAATCGTATTCTCCCGGAGCCCTTGTTCATCAATAAAATCGATTAATCTCCCAATTCTTTCATCCAACGAACTCACAAAGGCATTATAAAGGTCTCGTGGATATGGTGTTCCCTTCTCCCGGTAATATTGCAGCCACTTTTCATCGCCCTGATAAGGATAGTGGGGCATATTGATGGCGAAATAAATGAAGAAAGGGTTATTTTGATTATTAATTATGAATTGCTGTGCCTCTTCCACCATGAGGTCTGGGAAATAGTGACCATCTCGGAATACCTCCTGACCATTTTGATGCAGATCATGTCGGTTAGGTCCGTTCCAGTAAAAAAAATGGGAATAATTATCAATACATCCTCCCATGTGTCCAAATGAGTAATCAAATCCCTGGGCGTTGGGCATTTTATCCGGGGTATAGCCTAAATGCCATTTGCCAATATGGGCGGTCGCATAACCGGCATTTTTAAATACTTCTGCCATCGTTATTTCTTCCGGAGGAAGACCATGTGGTCCACCCTGGATCGATCCCGCATTACCCGGCACACCGGCGCGATGAGGCACCTTGCCGGTCAACAGCGAAGCACGGGAAGGTGAGCAAACCGCAGACCCAGCGTAAAATTGAGTGAAGCGGAGGCCGGAGGATGCCAGCCGGTCCAGATTCGGTGTCAACAAATCCTGCACTCCGTAAGCGCCCATGTCGATGGAACCCTGGTCATCGGAAAGAATCACGATCACGTTTGGTGGCTTCTGTGCCTGGGCGCTACTTACAAGGCATGCTAAAACAAACATGCATAAAGACAGAAGTATATCTTTCATTGAATGACTTTTTGTGATTTACCTCTCTGTAAAATAACATTAATCGTGAATAGTCACGGACCGCGGAAAATGGCGGGATTCTATTTTCCAAATTTCCTGCATCGCCTGGGTACTTTTACCACAGACATGACATATAAAAGATATTAACCAATAACTACTGGAATAAAATGTTTTTGAAAATTCTCACCTCTACCACGATCGCTGGATTAATCACGGCTGGCCTTTCTGCCCAGAATTCCGGGATGGGGACACTCCTGAATTATCATTATGCCTGCACCGATGGATCCAGTTGCACAGACCAGTCCAATCCCTCTCAATCCTTTATCGTAACCGCACCGCAAGACGGGCAACTCACGATTACTGCCACTCTGACCAACGGAAACACGACCTGCTGTCAAAATCAATCTTACGGAGGAGTGGTCAACGGCCGGGTACGAAAAACTACCAATAATGATATTATACAAAGTTTTGCGGTCAACGCGACTTCGAATGTAGTGATAGACTGTGTACAAAAGGATGAGACTTTTCTTGTCGAATTTGATGGACCTCTCAACAATACCCGGGGAGATTTTGAATTCTCAATCCAAATAGATCCACCTACCACCAGCAATGATGTAGAACCTAATGATATCGCGGATCAGGCAAAATATATTGCTCCGAGTATAAACCATGAAGGTCGGGTTGGGTTTGGATATTATCAGGATGACGACCGTGATTGGTATAAGATCGCATCAGCGGACAGTGGTGATATTATCATCAATGTCACTTTTGATCAACCCATGAATATCTATATACACAGAAATGATAATAATCAGGTTATTTATTCATCGCTGAATCCTACCGGCGGAAATGCCATTATTCCAATTCCATGTACAATCAAAGGGGATACTTTCCTCATAGAAATCGAACAGAGATTAAATTTTTGCATTGAGTATTATTTGCAGTATTTGGTGACTCCCAGAAACGCCTCAGACAAGGAACCGAATGATACCAAAGCAACCGCGTGGTCTATTCCCAATAACCTGGGGAAAGTGGAAGGCGATGTAGGAGATGGTTATTATCCGAAAAATACCACGGACTACCTGGAAATCGGTACTATGCAAACGGGAGACAGTCTCCGTTTTAAATTCAATATCAGTACAGGGCCCATCAATGTCAGTATCATCAGGAATAGCGGGTCTCAGGTAGTAGCAAGCTATGGTAACCTTTCAGGCATGGTCACCAAAGATCTAATTATTCCTGCCACAGATCAGTATTTTATAGCGCTTACTTCGGCCTCATGCTCGCATTATGAGATCGATATTTCCGGGTTGATTTCTTATGTACGGATTAATGGCGTGGATTCTTTTCAACAAATTGCTGCACTTGCTTCTATATTAATTCAAAATGCGATCGCCGGACCGGGTAGTTCACTTTGTGCTCCTTTGGTCTGTATTTTCCCAATTTTCGAAGTTCCTTTAGGTGTAGAGTTTGAAATAAAAGTTCCTGAAGATTGAAATTAATTTATGACTTCCATAAGATCATTATCCCTGACTTCCGATAGTTTCTTTTCCATTTTGATTTTGTACTCGCTTACCACTTGCTGGTACCGGTCTGATTTCGCCAAATTTTGATACTGCCCCGGATCTTTATTTATATCGTACAATTCGATTCCATTTTGGGCATTTTCACCATACTGGATAAAGGCATACTGCTGGTCCCGTAATAAAAATCCTTCCCGCATCGGAGCCACGCTAAAGGCAGCTTCTCTGACCTCCTGCGCCGGATCGTCCAGTAGGGAGGCAATATTCTTACCTTGAATATTTGCAGGTATTTCCAGGTTGCATAGTGCAGAAACGGTAGGATACAAGTCCAACAGCTCAACCAGAGAATGACATACACCCGGTGTTTTCCCCGGCACACTGATAATAAGAGGAACACCGGAAGATTCATCCAGTAAACTGACTTTGGCCCAGAAGTCATGTTCCCCCAGGTGGTAGCCGTGATCACTGGTAAATATAATAATGGTCTTATTTTGCAAATCTGCTTCCTCGAGGGCGTCCAGTACTTTGCCAACCTGCGCATCCATGTAGCTGACTGACGCATAATATCCACCCATCGCCTTCTTCTGTTTACGGATATTCATCTGCATGTTTTCACTGGTTTTATAATTGATACCCGGCTCGGGAATATCATCCCAGTCACCAGGAACTTTGTCCGGCAAAACCATTTTTTGATATGGTTTGAACGGAGGAAAATAATTGGCCGGAGCGACAAAGGGCACGTGAGGACGAACAAATCCGACACCCAACCAGAAAGGCTCATCTTTATGCTTCTTAATTAATTCAACTGCTTTTGTTGCTGTCTTTCCATCGGAATGTACCAGGTCATCCCCGTCGGCTTCAACGACCACGAATGTATTTCCTCCCACCACCGGCTTCGTGCCATCCGGGTTCCCTTCCAGGGTTTCCCCATCACCCGGAGCTTTCCACTCCGGACCAGGACTATTGAATCTTTCCGTCCATGACAGGCTATCATCAGCACCATCACCTCCTTCTTCAATACCTCCCGGTACGCCCATGTGAAAAATCTTGCTTACCCTGGCCGTGTAATAACCATTATTCTTAAAATGCTGAGGCCAGGTTTCACGATCTCCGATCTCCGGCCGGGGATTGGTATATCCAAGAACTCCGGTCGCATGAGGATAATAGCCGGATAAAAAGGAGGCCCGGGATGGTCCACAATAAGTGCCCTGGCAATATGCCCGGGTAAATCGCATTCCCCTGGCAGCAAGACGATCTATATTCGGCGTCTGAATAACCGAATTCCCATAACAGGAGAGTGCATTATAAGTGAGATCATCCGAAATAATAAATAATACATTAAAAGGCTCCGGACCTTCTTCAGTTGAAGTACATGACCAATGAAAAAATAAAACAATAATCATCAAATAAAATAAGGAAGTCCTATTGTCCGTATTTTTTTGACTAAATTCTGAACCATATATTTCCAGCATTGAATAAATAAATTTCACATTAATAATTTGCTTTCAATTTGACTTTTTCACCGATCGCTGTGTATACATAATAATTGTAGTATTTCGGAATATACATTTCCGGCAACGGAGAATTATGGTGATCCAATACAATTCCCGGATCCATGGGTGACAAGAGCGGATTCGCATTCTTTTCCTTTGATACACCGCCACCGTCAATTTCTAGCGGCACTTCACTCCGTAATGAAAGGATGCCTCCATTTTCAGAATAAATGAGGCCTTCTTTCAATTTACCTGATTCCCAGGTAAGGTCAACTTCAAATCCTCCTCTGGCTCTAAGTCCCGTCACACTTCCATCTTTCCATTTGGCTGGTAATGCCGGCAATAGATGGACAAACCCGGCATGTGATTGTAAAAGCATTTCCGCAATACCTGCCGTGGCTCCAAAATTGCCATCGATTTGAAAAGGAGGATGGGCATCAAACATATTGGGATAACTTCCCGAACCATTTGATTCGGGATCATCCTCCCTCACCAGGTTAATTAATTTTGCTAAAATCTCCAGGGCTTTATCTCCTTCCATTAAACGTGCCCATATATTAACTTTCCATCCCATAGACCAACCAGTGGCTTGATCTCCCCGCCGTATTAGTACCTTCTTAACTGCACGACTCAGTTTATGATTATCCACCGGATTGATTTGATTGCCGGGATGAAAGCCATATAAATGCGAAAGATGCCGGTGATGTACATCCTGATCCTCAAAGTCAAATTGCCATTCCTGAAGTTGCCCGTACTTCCCTATTTGATAAGGTAGCAATTTTTCCTTCATTTGCTTTATCTGCCGGGCCAGCGGTTGATCCTCCATTCCTAATAATTCAATCGCCTGCAAATAACGATGAAAGCTCTCCCTTATGATCGCCATATCCATTGTGGGTCCCGGACTTTGGGTAGAGGTCAGTCCTTCACCGTATTGAAAAGATTGTTCGGGTGAATGACCCACCGGAGTCACCAAATATCCCTGCTCATTCTTTACCAGCCAATCTTTAAAAAATAAAACAGCACCCCGTAAAAGGGGAAATACATTTTCGCTTAAAAACTTTTTATCACCACTGAATAAATAGTGTTCCCAGAGATCGCTCACCAGCCAACCGGCACCCATTGGCCAGAATGAACAGGGACAAAGATCAACAGGTCCCGCATTTCGCCAAATGGAAGAGTTGTGGTGAAACACCCATCCCTGACTTCCATACATAGTTTGAGCGACACGTGTACCATCCTCTGCCCATTCCTGTACTGCTTTAAATAGTGGTTCATGACATTCAGCTAAATTAGTTACCTCCGCAGGCCAATAATTCATCTCCAAATTAATATTGGTTGTATAAGCACTGGCCCAGGGAGGAATTAACTGATGATTCCAGATACCCTGTAGATTAAGAGGTTGGCCTCCCACACGGGAACCACTGATCATTAAATATCTTCCATACTGAAAAAATAAACTTACCAGATTTTCATCTCTGCCCTCTTTATAATTTAGAATTCGCTGATCGGTCGTTAAATCAGGAATCTCTACGGATGGATTAATACTCAGATCTACCCTTTCAAATAATTGCCGGTAATCAATAATATGTCTGGATTTGATATCATCAAATGTAAATGGAGAAATATTTTCCAGATAGTTTCTCACTCTGCGGGTAGGCAATGCCTGCCTGGTTGGGCTTTGATCCGGACCAGTAAAACTAGTGGCAGCAGTAAGATAGATTATCAACTGGCTGACATTGGAGAATTCCAATGTACTATCTGAAAACAATAATTCTCCTCCGCTGTGCTCGACCCGGAACCTTGTCTCAAAATACATTCCCAGACCATCCACTTCATCATGATAAAGAATCTGTTTCGCAATAGGTTTACGGGTGCCATCTCTAAAATATATCTCCGGATATTTATGCTGTTCATTATTGGATTCGACTTGTTCAAGTGTGCGCCTGAGGGCAAATCCCGGAACCTGTGCCCGGATAAATAATTCATCATCACTACCTCCCCGGACCATAGTGGATTTGTGTAAAGTGGAAAAATAAATAGACCCATTTAATTGATCCGGACCTTCCGCTGATATTTTCATCACCATGACGTGATCGGGATAGCTGGCGAAAGTTTCGCGTTGATAGTGCGTTTCACCGGATTGGTATTGTACTTTATGGATGGCATTGCCAATATCAAGAGACCGGCTATATTCAGATACTTCGCCAGGGTGTTTAAACTCTATCCAAAGGTCACTCATCGGTTGATAGAGATCCTGAGGACGTCCTAACCAATGTTGTCTAATTAATTCCTGTCCTTCAGCATATTTCCCCTGATTTATGAGACTGATAATTTCAGGGTAATTTTCCATGATATTAAATCCCTGATATTTTCGATGCGGATCACCGCTATAGAGAGTGGACTCATTTAATTGAACGTGTTCTTTATGAGGATTTCCAAAGATCATTCCTCCCATGTAGCTATTGCCGACCGGAAGTGCTTCGGTCCATAATTGGGCTGGCTGATCATAGTTAAGGAGCAAATCTCCTCTCTGTGCATGGAGGGGGAGAATGACGCAACATAAAAAGACATACTTAATGGCTGACATCGTAAATAACAAACAGTTGAATTCTAAATCTACTAATTATAGTCTAAAGAAACCGTCCTGGAGATCTGGTCCACGAGAATGCGGAAATCATCCGCTTACCCCTGAAGCGGTAAATCTTCGCTTTCCGACAAGACGTGAGGAAGGAAGATACTGCGCTGTATCAGCATCAAAGAAAGAATCTTGAATGATGAGGAAAGGGGGTAGAATCACGCAATTCAAATTGACTGTAGCTGGATAATGTGTTTAATTCACTTAGAAGGACGGGGTACCGCCCCTACTCTTTTTGCCCAGTCCATCCACATGGTGGCCATTTTGTTTACTATTTCGGGATGTAATTGAGCGATGTCCTTCACTTCCGTGCGGTCATTTTCCATGTCAAAAAGTTCCCAATTGACGACTTCTAATTTGGCCGTTTGATCCCAAACAAAAGCATGTTTCTTACTGGCTTTGGAAACCAGTTTCCATTTTCCCATGCGGACGGCACGATTGCCTTCATGTTCCCAATAAATCGCCTCTCTACCCAAAGGTTGGTCCGCAAACGCAGGCATCAAACTACGTCCTTCCATGGGGATGATCTCATGATCATTATATTTTGTTGGATAGTGTGCACCGGCAACATCTATACAGGTTGTCATAATATCTATCAAATGAGCTGGTTCTGAGCGGAATTCTCCCTTGGCAGTAATTTTCGCCGGCCAATGAACGATAAGTGGAGTGGAAATGCCACCCTCATGCACCCAATGTTTGTATTCCCGAAATGGAGTATTGCTTGCATTTGCCCAATTTAATCCATAGGCAGTATACCCATCCGCGGGTCCGGGCCAACCTGCTTTCATTACTTTGACCGGTTTTCCATCCCGGGTGATCCTGGGTATCATCCGGGTTTGGATTTCACCGGGTTGCATCGGGGTCTGATCCGGATTTGCCTGCTGCACCCAGCTAAGTTCTTCAGCACAGGCTCCGTTATCCTGGAGAAATAAGATAAGCGTGTTCTCCAGTTGACCCTGGTCTCTTAGCGTTTCTACTAGCTGCCCAATGCCAGCATCCATGAGCTCGATCATCGCGGCGTACGTCTCCATATTAGCGAGCTCCCAATCCCGATCGGGTACTTCATCTGTCCAGGCTGATACAAATGAATCTCTCGGAGTCATTTGCCAATTTGAATCGATCAATCCCATCTTTATCATCCGCTCATACCGGTTTTGCCTCAGCACATCCCAACCCTGGTCATAACTTCCTTTGTATTTAGCGACCGCTTCAGCCGGTGCGTGCATCGGCCAGTGAGCGGCGGTATAGGCCAGATACAAAAAGAAGGGATTATCCGTGTCATGTTCCTCAATGCATTGGACAGCATAATCGGTAAAGTCGGTCGTACAGTAAAATCCCTCACGCGGTGCCACATACTCATTGTCTTCTACCAGGGAGTGGGGATCATAAAAGCTGCCGGCACCGGATATCATGCCAAAGAATTTGTCGAATCCGCGTTGCCGGGGCCAATTATGTTTATCCGGATTTTCGATCACGAATGGAGTGACATGCCACTTACCGGACATATAAGTGGAATAGCCATTCAATTTTAGAGCTTCGGCGATCGTGACAGCATTAAAACTCAGGTCGCCCTGGTAGGCCGGGGTACCCCGGTCCGAAACCATGTGACCTACACCAGCTTGCTGAGGATACAAACCAGTCATTAGTGATGCCCGGGTTGGGCAACATCTGGCGGTATTATAAAACTGCGTAAATCGCAGACCATTGGCTGCAAGTGCATCAAGATTGGGTGTACTGATTTCACCGCCATAGCATCCAATATCAGAATAACCCATATCATCACTCATGATAAGAATGATATTAGGTTTGGCAGCACTGTTATCATTATTTAATGAGTCAGCACAGCCCGAGAAAAACAATGCGGCAAGCATGGGGAGATAAAAAATATTTGACCACGGTCGATCTGGTATTCTGTAAAACATATTGATTATTTAATTTCTCTTAAAATCGGATTTTCCACCTTTTTTAGATCTTGGAGAAATGGGGAGAGAGGGTCAAATTACTATTCTTCGTAAACCTCATAGATCTTTGCTCACCTCAAAGGAGAATGACTCCAGGAAAATAAGAGATCAATTTGCTGGCAAGAATTCTTCTTCATGCACTATATTTCCATCCACGTCATAATGCCGGAAAATCAAAATAGGATTGGAACCGGTATTATTCACTTCACCATATAAAAATCCTCCCTTAACCCGGAGAAAACGATGTTGAGGCCGTTCATCCTCTTGCTTCCAACCACCGGCATGTTCATCTGAACCGGCTCCCGCACTAAACTCCCATAAATTGGATCCGGGCGGATGGGTAACATATTGCCAATGTCGATCCCCGACACAGATAAAAATATTTTTCTGCTGGTTGAGAAACTCTCTAATTTGATTTGCCTCGTAGGAAAAATTACTATTAGAATAATTATCAGCTTTGGTATCGCGGTCCGGACCCAAAATAGGGGTTGAAGAAAATAGTACTTTATAAATTGCATCGGATTGGGTCATTGTGTTGAAAAACCATTCTTTCTGTTCTTTGCCCCAAATTGTTTTTTCCGGCCCATCATCATCGGTATTTTTACTGCGGAAATTTCGACCTTCTACGATCCAAATCTGAAGATCCTTGCCCCAGCGAATGGTTTTGTAAGGTAATTCCCGGGCAGGAAATTGCTGATCAAAGATTTCCAATCCCCGGGCAAAAGTGACCGGACCATAGGTCATGCCGGGGAAGGCGTCGTCAGACAAAACATCATGATCATCTTTCATGAAATAAGTGGTGTGTTGTGACCAAAATTGCCGTTGCCAGGGCAATGCAAACAGTCGATCCCACTTAAAAAGCATCAGTTCCTCGGAGATAGCATATGGATCCGGTTTATCATAATATTCAATATCGCCGGTGTGTACATAAAAATCAGGATTTAGCCTTTCCATCGAAGGATAGATTTTATGGCCATTATCCGGGTCATCCCGCCGGATATAGTCGTGACAGGTCACCGTGCAAAAACGAATAGAGGCAGATTGGTCCGGAGCCGGAGGGGTCATAAAATTGCCCATTATGGTATCGGAGGGATTCGATTCCGGATTTGCCCTGGCAAGTAATGTGATATTATATACCGTACCTGGATTTAGATCCTCCAACTTCCATTGAAGAGTATAGTTCCGGGTAACGTCGACCGGTTGCCACTCTGTCGCCTTTTGCTCGCTGGCCTGGTCCCCTGGAAAATATATCAACTTTACTTCACCAGCCGCTCCCGGACAGGCCCCCTCCATATCGTCGATTGTCAGCCCGGCTGGGATCTGCGCATTATGGATCGAATCAATATTGGTACTTTTTCGCAGTATCTGATGTTGTTCACCGGATAGTGAGATGAAGGGAGAGCCTTCCCAATTTCCTTCGGGATTTTTCGTGAGACGGGTCCAGATCACTACAGAATGCTGATCTGCCCAACCATTGTGAAATCCATTGCCAAAATAAGGGCCTTGAGTTACTTGTTTTTCCGGTCCGGCACAAAAAAGAAATGAAATGCAAAAAATCAATATTGAAATCAGGGGCAGATATTTCATATTCTGAGTTTGAATCAAATTACGAAAATCAAAAATGATGAAATAAGGCTTGACAATCTACATTTTAATTAAAAAAACCATTAACTAAAAAATAAAATATCGAGGGACAAAGTAAACATCCGAGACCGGTATAGAAAGTCGCGGTCATCGCTCCATAAGGGACCAGTTTTGGGTCGGTAGCGGCCAGTCCGGCGGTAACCCCGCTGGTGGTACCGATCAATCCGCCAAATACCACGGCAGAATGCGGATTATCCAGTCCAATCCATTTGGCAATCATCGGAGTGCCAATTGTGGCCACGAGGGTCTTAACCACTCCGGTGGCAATGCTGATAGCAATGATCTCCGAGCTGGCTCCCAGGGCTCCACCGGTCACCGGTCCGACAATGTAGGTGCAGGCACCGGCGCCAATAGTGGTGAGACTTACGGGATCCGTATATCCCATGAAGAATGCAATCAGCACACCCAGAAAGAAAGAGAAAGTCACACCAGTCAAAAGAGAAACAGTACCGGCTAAACCTGCCTTCCTGATCGTATCCAGGTCGGCACCCATGGCCGTAGCCACCACTGAAAAATCACGAAACATAGATCCTCCCATCACCGCCATACCGGCAAAAAGTGGAATATCCGCAATGCCTTTCTTACCGCCAAAAAGAGCCAGCCCCAGGCCGGCTAAAACGGCGATCGCCACCCCCGGTATCTTATTCCGCGTGAGCTGTTTGGAAGCCCAAAATGAAAGCCACATGATCACTCCAACTATCAGGAAAGCGAATAACAGACCATTTTTATCCACTAAATTCTCAAGAATCCTGATCATGCTTTCCAATCTTAGAAATTACCGGCACCAAAAAAAATCCCGAAATCGTGATCACCACACCGATCACGACCGCAATGGGACCACCCGAAATAGCCGCTTTGACATTCTGAGTCGCCGCCATCGCGACAATGATGGGGAGGTACATAAAACTCCAGAATAAAATACCCTGATTGGTTGGTTCTTTGAGCCAACCTTTATTCTTTAAATATAAGTTGATCAACATCAATAAAAGCATAGCAAACCCAACACCACCCACGTCGCCATCAATACCAATTAAATGCCCTAGTAAACCACCGATCATCTTGCCGAATAAAAAGCAAAATGCCAAAAGGGCTACTCCATAGATAATCATAATTCAGACATTATCTTTTGTAATTCTTTCTTTGTGACTTTTCCCATTACATTGCGGGGCAGATCATTCTGAACCATATATTTTCGAGGTATTTTATAATTCGGTAATTTATCACTGAGCCACTCTTTCAGATCCGGCAGTTCGTGGCATCCCTCCTTCAAAATAATGCTGGCGGCAACAATCTCTCCCCATTCCTCGTCAGGGATACCCACCACTCCGCAATCTTTGACCCCGGGGTGTTTGCGAAGTATTTCTTCTATTTCCAGGGCAGATATTTTATATCCGCCGGACTTAATAATATCCACGGAATTCCGGCCCAGAATCCGGTAACTCCCTTCTTCCAAAACAGCAATATCGCCACTTTTAAACCAACCATCCACAAACGATTCGGCAGTTGCTTCCGGCTTTCTCCAATACTCTCTGAATACATTCGAACCCCGGATTTGAATTTCTCCAGGCGTACCTTCCTCTACCGGACCTCCTTCTTCATCCACCAGACGAATATCTACTCCCGGCAACGGTTCTCCAATATAGCCAGGCTTTCGTTTTCCACGATAAGGATTACTGATAGCCATACCCATTTCGGTCATCCCATATCGCTCCAGCAAAATATGGCCGCTTATCTCCCGCCATTTTTCCAGGGTGGAAACAGGCAGTGCAGCCGAACCGGAAACCATGAGTCTGAAAGCACCTAGTTTTCCGGAAATCTCCTTCTGCTCTGAATCCGGTAGCTGATTAAAAAACGCGATTAATTTATAGTAAATAGTAGGTACCGCCATAAACAAATTGACCTCCCCTTTTTTAAACACTTCGAATATTTGCGCCGGATCAAATTTAGGTAAGAATTCGCAGCAGGCTCCACTCCAGAGAGCACAACAGAGAATATTTACAATTCCGTGCACATGATGTAATGGCAATATATTCAAGATGTGATCTTCTTCACTCCATTCCCAGAAGGTCACTAGTGATCGGATCTGGGCTTCTATATTTGTATGGCTCGTCACTACCCCTTTTGGATGGCCGGTTGTACCGCTGGTGTATAATATCATGGCCCTGCGTTCAACCGATATATCGGGAAGCCGTCCTTTTTCCACCCCAATTTGGGCGATGGGCAGGGATCGAATTGTAAAATCAGAAAACAAGGGGCTGATCAAATCGCGATAGACATCTGAAAAAATGACTGCTTCGGCAGACGTATCTTCGATCACATATTTAATGGATGCATATGGATGTTTGATACATAAGGGAATGGCAATACCACCTGCCCGCCAAATACCCCATTGGATGGCCACGTAGTCAAACCCAGGATCTACGATAAACGCGATTCGGGCTTCCTCCAGATCTTCCCTGCCTTGAAGCAGGGTCCAGGCAATCTGGGCAGAGCGATCAAGTAATTGGCCATAGGAATAGTCCTTATTGCCACTCCTGACAGCAACGCGACTGGTAAATTGAGAAGCACTATTTATTAATGGGATCATCCCTGTTATAATTTTAGCGTAGCGGAAATCAACAGTTTAAAGTAGTCTTTTTAGACAATTAATGAGATATCCTTAATGGTGAAATCGGATATTTAACGAGAGATAAATTGACTTCTGTTAGCGGGCGATCAATTCTGGGATCCGTTGCACTCGTTGTGAATAAGTGTCCTGAATTTTGTCATTGGTCTTTTTTACCATTCCTTTCGCATCCGGATAAGACTCAACCATCTGCATCAAAGAATTACTAATATCCATTCCGGACCTTTCCTCTATTTCAAATACCCAATCGCTAAGTCCCAGATCATAATACATCTGGCCTTTGATGGTGTCTGTAGGTTGTCGAACATAAAAAGCAGGAGTTCCATTAGCCAGGGCGATAATGGGGGAATGGCATTCACAACTGATTATAGTGTGGGCTCGGCGATAAATGGAAGCCGCTTCCCCCGGCATCCAGTACCCTCTTTTTACTATGTGAGGTTTTATTTGCTCCGGCAGGGGATTGATCAACAATTCATCCATTATATCCACCTGATAGGTCATCTCCGGGCAAACAAGTACCTTTTGACCGGTCTTTTCCACCCAGGAGATCATGGCCATGCGCAACTTTGCGTGGTCCCTTTCTTTCGTCTCGGCATTGACACGCTCTACCATTTCGATATGTTCCTTCGTCCAGTTGACTTTCCTTAGTTTATGATAGGGCGTAAATCTCAGACGAGGGATCACACAAATGAATTTTC
Source organism: Saprospiraceae bacterium (assembly GCA_020436835.1). GTDB lineage: Bacteria > Bacteroidota > Bacteroidia > Chitinophagales > Saprospiraceae > JABDMH01. The sequence continues at coordinate 26,625 of JAGQWZ010000187.1, forward strand.
CCTCCTCAAGTTGATTGATTCTTAAAAATTCCGTTGCTTTTTCCTCATCCACCAGATTGAGATAAAAAGTCGCATCCGGAGCAAATTGAATATGTTCACCTTTCAGGCCTTTCTTTTCAAGGACCTTGAGTGAGGCGGTCTCGCGGGTATAGATGAAAGAGGCCTTTGACAAGAGACGTCGCAGTGCTTCATCAATGTCCTGTATGGTCACACCGAAGATGCCATAGGGTTTGTCTGAATAGTCTGACCAGGCTTTGAGATTATCTCTACCGACCACGGACGGACCGGAACCATGAATGAGAATATCTGCCCACCTAAATTTTTCAATAATCTCCGGATTATCTACTTTACCTGCCGAGTCTACCGCCCCGTATACAATATTCACCTTGGGGAATGCTGATTTTATTAGATTTCCTACTTCGACACCGGCACTTTTTTTCCACAGGACAATTTCAGCCTTTGGTAAAAAACTCTGAAGAATATGTAACAGACCAGGGGTGTGAGCGATATCCCCAATATTGATATCCTGCCATCCGGAAACCACAAGGATCTTTAATTCTTCTTTATTTTTCAGTAACTCCAGATTTGAAACCAAGGACATACCGGCTACATAGTGGCCTGTCTTTTTAAGAAATTCTCTCCTTATCATATGAAATACCTAAAAATTAAAATCAAACTGGGAAATAAATTGCCAGGAATAAGTCATTTCATTCTTAGACAATGCTCCTCCTTTTAAGCGCTGGTTATTTTTTTATTGCCAGTCAAATTGCAGCAATTACAGTTTCAAAAATAATGAAGAGGAAATAAAAACAGTAGCGTTTTTATCTTTCTTCGAGCCCTATGACCACACTTTTGCCAGCATATACTCCTCGTGGTAAATCGACAATAAAGGTGGTTCTTTCATTTTCACTACTTGCGCTAAAATTCTCACCGGTAGCAGCAAACTCCCCGGTCAATGTTAAAATTATTTTTGATAATTTTCGGGAAGGATCAGCAATCGTCAATTGCGTTGCCCTATTTTCGCTGATCTTTAACATAACCATCCCCTGACCTGCAATTTCTAATTCAATTCCATTTGAAAGTGCAATTTCTCCCGCTTCATAAAATGCAGCCTGAAGCAGGTTCAGTTTATGACTCAAAACAGCCTGTAATTGAGGTGTATTGGAAATAATTTCCACCTGCCTGAGATGACTACAACTTTCTAAGAATTCTTCAGAAGTAATACCAGGAATGACGAGATAGGCATACGATTCATTCCTGGGTCGATAGCCATGATCAAACCAGGCAGTAAAAACCTTTTTGCTGATAATCTCTTCAGAAATATTTTTCCTGTCAGTGATGGATGCCCAACTCCCCTCCTGAAACCGGTTGGAAATATTGATTTTTGTGGGCGATGGAAACACATACCCAACACTTCCGTGGTAAACACCCCGAATATTTTCCAATTCGTGTTTCCCTTCACTCAGTCTATGTAACGCATCATACTGTACAATAGAAATATCACTACGCATCAATACCTGATCAATCGCGGTCGCGACCGGTAAATTATTTTTCAGATTGATCCCGGCTCCAAGGCACATATATTCTTCATCAAAAAAGAACCACGATTTTCTTGCACTGAGCAAATCATGGGGACTTTTAAAATCAAAAGCCACTGCTCCATAAAGACCATCGGTGACGGCACCGACAAAATCAGTCAGGCCGTCAACCTGGATGTTTTCTATCCCATGCAGTTTTTCTTTCTGCACAATCGTAGTACCCGATATTTTTTGCCAATCATAGACTGGCCAGATATCGTGGTAATCATCACCTTTCAGTTGTAAATAGTTAGTACCATCTGCGCGGTGATGCGTCGTCTTACCCGGACCGTTATAGGGTTCTTCCATATTACGATTCCGGGTAGAATACATTCTAACGGTCGTGTAAAAATCTGGCCTTTGGAAAACAAAATGTTCGGTCTGCCAAAAAAATTTAGCGAAGGAAGCTGAGGGTTTGGATTCACCTTTCCGTAACCGAAGGATTTCTTCCAATTCTGCTTTCCGGTAATCCGTGCTGACCAGCAATCGTTCGATCTCCAAAATATCCTTCGGTTTGAAATCAGATTGATTGGAGATACTCCGGTTTTTAACACTGATGTCTTCGTAAATACCATACACCAATTGTTTACATACACCGTCCAGATAATAATCAATCAAAAGATTGATTTTTTCGACGGCAAATGCATATTGGGTGTTAGCCACATAGTAGGACCACTCACCAAAAACGTTGGCATATTTACCATATCCGTAAGAGGTCGTATTGTTAACCCGGTCTACCCGGTGGTGAAAACTGAAGTCGTGTTGTATGCCACGCTGGCCAGTACTGAATTTTACCTCACCTTCTATAAGCTTAATGATTTCGTCGAAGCGGTTCTGATCGCCGATGAATAATAGATTTTTCGCCAGTATTCCTGCTATTACAATTCGATCTCCGCTGGGACGGGCTCCTGAGGCATTCATATGCGCCCTGCCAATGATAGGCTGTGTTTTCTGTACTAGAACCTGGGGCAATTCGTCCCCGATGATCAGCATCAAATTAACCAGGTTCGTGGGAGTAGAGATTTGGTTATCGTGCCAATTATCGCCAAAAAAATCATGCTCCACCCAATATTCAAGAGAAGTAACGATGCGTGCCTTAAGTGCTGCCGAATGGAAATGAGAAGTTCCGGGATGTCGATAAGCTCTGGCCAGGGTGACAAGATCCGAAGTGTGCCGTCGATGGGGAAAACCGGCAGTACGGCTTAGGTCGCTATAATCTATATCTTTAAAACTACCGTCAGCGGCCATTCTTTCCAGAATTTCTTCTACTTCAACAGCAGATGGAATAGGTATCAGCACTTCCTGAACAAGCCGCTCTTTCACCAAAGAAAAATCATCGAATGAAGAGGCTGTAAAAAACGCCACCAGACTTAGTAAAACAGAGAAGATGCTTTTCATTCTCCAAGGAATTTATTTGCCAGGAAATAATACACAATACACCTGACTGGTCCTAATTAATTCCGGTTACTTTGGTAAAAAATCAGATTTTCCGTTTTCCCTACCGTTGCTTGATTACCAGAAAATAATATACAAGAATGCGAGGATGATACAAATAATCAGAGCACTGGTATTAAATGCCTTACCTGTTTTAAATAAGTTCGGCGTAAGAATAATTCCCTTTTCATGATCTGCGCCTCTGCCCTCAACATAGCTGATCACAATCATGATCAACATGGTGAGTATCCAGGTCCACATCATTTGATGCATGAAAGGTAATTCAACAAAAACCGGATGTTCGGCCCAACCTTTGGGTCCGACTTTGAAGAACAGCGCTATTGGAATAGATAGCAAAGCTCCCCAGATTGCTGCTTTATTGGTTGTTTTCTTCCAAAATAGACCCAGCATGAAAACGGCCAGTATTCCAGGACTTACCACTCCGGTATACTCCTGAATGTACTGAAATACCTGTCCGAGATTACCGAGTTGAGGAGCCAATATTACCGCAATAACCAACGCAACAAAACCCGATACTCTTCCAATGGAAACCAACCTTGACTCGGAAGCTTTTCGATTGAAATAGGGCTTATAAATATCCATGGTGAAGATGGTTGCTGTAGAATTAACCATAGAAGCGAGGGACGACACAATCGCGGCAGATAGTGCCGCCAATACCAGTCCTTTAAGTCCAACTGGAATGAAATTACTGATCAGCCAGGGTGCAGCATTGTCATTGATAATATTGCCTTCCGCATTGATGAAACTGGGATCCAGGGAATCAACGGTCACCATCCCATCCGGACCGGAATTGAGTACAAAGGCCACAATGCCGGGCACCACAACGATCAACGGAATTAATAATTTCAGAAAAGCCGCAAAGGCGATTCCTCTCTGCGACTCTTTCAGGGACTTTGCTGCCAGTGTCCGTTGAATTATATATTGGTTGAAACCCCAGTAATAGAGGTTAGCCACCCACATTCCTCCGATCAGTACTGCCAGTCCAGGCAGGTCCCAATAGGCATCTTTTCCATCAGGGGTGATGATCTCTCCCTTGTCCAGTATCATGGAAAATTTCTGTGGGGCTTTTTCCAGTATGGTACGAAATCCCTCTATGATACTTCCGTCCGGAGAAACATGGGACAGCGCAATGAAAGTTGTGATCAGACCTCCGATGACCAGTAGGCTCACCTGAACGACATCGGTCCAGGCTACCGCCCCTAATCCACCCCAAAGAGAATACAAAGCAGCAAAAGCAGCCAGTCCAATCACGCAAGCAACCATGATCGATCCATCTCCCGAACCCATGATGGTATCCAATGCAGTAGCACCCAAATACAGTACGGAGGTCAGGTTTACAAAAATGTACAGGCCGATCCAAAATACGGCCAGGATCGTTTTAAGATTCTCACTGTATCTCTTCTCCACAAATTCCGGTATGGTGTACAATTTCTTTTCCATGAATACCGGGAGAAAAAATTTACCGACGATAAGCAGGGTTATTGCAGCCATCCACTCATACGATGCGATGGCCAGACCTATGGCAAAGCCAGAGCCGGACATACCAATGAACTGTTCAGCCGAAATATTCGCGGCAATCAGAGAGGCTCCGATCGCCCACCATGGCAAGGATTTACCCGCCAAAAAATAATCTTCGGACGTTTTGTCTTTTTTCCGGGTAACCCAAAAAGCGATACCTACAATTGTAAGACCATACAAAACGAAAATGACGTAGTCGATTCCAGCAAATTTCATATTCCCTGTTGATTAAGCGCTGTTTTGATGAAAATGGCAGTCAGGACACTAATCAACTTCCTTTCGCTAACTGATCCTAAGTGCCGGACAGATATTAAATATCAAAAAAACCTGTAGGATAACAAGGGATGGTGAGGAGAAATATTAGATGCAGGTAACAATGAGCCTGCACCTATCGATTAAGGGTGGCCCGCAAGATTTGATCATGGGTGGTGACTTTACCATTGATTGGGAATAGAAATGCAGTAACTTATTCAGCACTCTCCAGTTTCTTTAACAATAATCTTCCCTCTCTGGTATCCGGATTTGATAAAGAATCACCAAACCAATCGAGTGCCTCCCTTAGCAGGGGATAAGTTTCCACTTGTTTTGATGTCTTCAACGACAGCTTTGCAAGATCGTTGGCTGCACGCAAAGTCAGACACCTTGCATTCTGACGATTGGATATCTCAAAAGCCTGTCGATAACATTTTTCTGCCTTACCTAAGTCACGGCCAGAATCTATTTCATGAAAGCGTCCTTCCAGTCGTATTACCTCGGCTTCCCACCATCCTTCCCGGGTTCGCTGGTTAAATGCTTTCGCTTCTTCGATAGTTGCCCAGGCCTCATTAATACGGCCGTGATGCAATTGTCTTTCGGCGATAAGGTAGAGGAAATAGGGAGTACCAAGTCTGGAACCCAATGCTTTCCAGTGCTCCAAACCCCGCAACATTCGACTAAGGTTCTCTTCTTCCGGTTTTAGACTATCTGTGGCCCAGGACTCGAGGATTTCTTCCCACCCCATCCAGAAAGCGAATCCATTTTGCTGGGATATCTTTAATCCCTCCTTTGCCAATCGCAGGGTGTTCTCCGGATCACCGTTGAATTGATAAAGCCAGGTGGCAAAGCTGACTGAAAGCGCCATACTAAATGGATGGTTTAGTTGATTCGCCATTTTCACGGCAGCCTTCATTTTTTCGAAAGCCTGGGTTATATGACCTTGAAGCCATAAGGTCCAGGATTCGTAGGATCTTGCTGTCACCCAGACATCGACCACATCAAAAAGTAGTGAGTTGGCCCGTGTTTCCGAAGAGGAATCCAACACTTTAATTTCTCCCAAGTAATTCCTTACTTCTTCGAGATCACCTAAGTAAAAATAGGTCGATCCGGTAGCCCGGTTTGCAATCGCATGGTAAAGGGGTTCCGGACTCTTTTTTGAAAGTTCCTTGAGCTGCCGGCTCAGAATCTGTGCTTCACCGTATTGGGCGGTCAATAGATAATATCGCCATAATCCATAGAGAGTGGGGATCAATTGCAGGGTATCTCCCAACTTATTGCAGAGAAACCTGGCTCGGCTGTAAGCTTGTTCCACCTCTTCTGAGCCATACCCCCTAATGGCCGTCAGAGGAACACCAAGTGCGATCTGTAGCATAATTTCACTCTCAATGTGAGCATTATTGACCTCGAGTGTCCCCAATAACTGCAGTCCCCTCTTAAGCAAAATAATAGCCTCCTGGTGGGCAGATTTACTAATGGCAAGTTCTCCGGCTCTTTGCCAATATGGAATAGCTTTTTCCAATAAGCCACCTTCACTGCAATGATGGGCCATCAATTCAGGATTGGTTTCTACCAGATCGGGGAAGTCTGACTCTAGGATAGAGACTATTCTTCTGTGAAATTCCTGACGTTGCTTTTTAAGCAGGGAGGAGTAGGCCGCTTCCTGAATCAGTGCATGCTTGAAAGTATAGATCAGGTTTGGCACTTCACCATCTTCCAATAACATGGCTGCATCAACTAATTTGAGTAGCCGGTTGCGCAGTATTTCATCAGCCAGCTCACTAATAGCCCGAACCAGAATAAAGGAGAATTCCCTACCTATCGTGGCACCAATCTGTGCAATCTCTTTAGCTGGACCCAGACGGTCCAGCCTGGCCATCAATGAGTCCTGCAATGTACTGGGGATACGAAGGGCCTTCAGTGAAGTTTTCAACTGGTAACCCATCTGAGACTGCTCAAGTACATTCGACTCTAAAAGTAGTTTAGTCACTTCCTCCACAAACAGGGGATTTCCATCAGTCTTATCCAGGATATCGGTAACCACAAAGTCCGGAATCGTCCCCGCAAGCTGATGGATCATCGATTCGGTCTGATGCCTGGTAAGACGATTTAGTACAATCTGCATCTGATGAGGTCCTGAGACCCACTTTGGTGCAAATTCAGGTCGAAACGTACCAATAAACAATACCGGCCACTTCGATATTTTGGTAAAAAAGGTTTCGAAAAGCTCCAGTGTAGAGGGATCTGCCCACTGAAAATCTTCAAAGATGATCAAGGAAGGCCGTTTGCCCCCCTTCAACCATTTTATCAAACTTCGGAAAATCAATGATTTTCGGCGGCCGGCTGAAGTCTGTATTTCCGGATATTTTCCCTGCAAAGGAATGGAAAGCAGGGTCGCAAATAAGGGAAGATCTTCTATCCCGATGGAATTCTTCTTACTTGCGAAGTCTTCCAGTCTCGACAAGCTAACCCCGGGAGGGTCATGTCTTTCCAGGTTCATCTCTGAGCGAAGGGTAAAAATCACTGGATGGAGGGAGGTATTTCGACTGTAAGGAGAGCATTTGAACACCAGGTAGGGCGTATTACCATCAAGGATTTCAGCCATAGAGACCTGAACCAGTCTTGATTTGCCAATCCCGGCCTCTCCACTGATCAGTACAATCTGGCCTTTGGATTCACGGGCAAGTTCCCATCTTTCCCGTATCTGTGTAAGCTCCACTTCACGACCAATGAAGGATAACAATCCCTCCGACGGCACAAGCTCTATTTCCGATAAATCTTTTTCACTTTCAACACTCAACAATTCAATGCTCTCAGGAATGCCTTTGATTTGAAACCTACCCATGCTGATGGACCGAAACTGCCCCTTGAGCAGCCTGTTGGTCTCTGAACTGATGAGTAATGAATTTGGTTTTGCCAAACCCTGAATTTTCGCTGCCAGATTAGGTGCTTCTCCGAGGGCCAACATTTCTGAGTGCGTCTTCCCCCCGGTCGCACCTACCACTACGACACCAGTATGTACTCCTATTCTTACATTGACCGTCACTTTTTTTTGTTCCTTCTGACGACGATTAAAATCTTTGAGTGCTATCAACATTTCCAATCCCGACCTGACTGCTCTTTGAGCATCATCTTCATGTGCTCTGGGGTATCCAAAATATGCCATGATCCCATCTCCTAAATGCTGAACTACCAACCCCTGGTGTTTTACAACCACTGCATCAAAAAGTTCCTGATAGGCATAAAGGATATCCCGAAGGTCTTCAGGATCCAGAATCCTGGATAGTTCGGTTGATCCCACAATATCGATAAACATCACGGTGAGTTGTCTCCGCTCGGCTTTGACCGTCTGTTCAGACAATCTCGGATGGGCGTCATCGGTTTTATTAGTGAGAGCCGTGGGATCTTCAATCCAAACCAGCATGCAATCATCCCTGGATCGGGCAACATTCAATATCTCGACCAGCTCGTAAACTATATCTTCGAGATACTCGTCATCTATACCAAATTGCCGTTTTATTGCCCGGAAAGAGATTTTTCCCCGATTTCGAAGAATTTGAGTCGTCTCACTTAATATTTGATCCAGGCTGTGCATGGAGAAAATTTATCGCGATTGATATGTGTTTTTTTATGGCAGATATTCGAAACTCGGGCCCACGGTTGTATTTCCCTGACCAGAAGGAATCATCATCAGTTCGATACCCTGGTACTTGAGTTTGTACATCTCACCTACCGCGGTCTGAAGCAATTCCGGATGTCCCCGGAAAGCCCGTTCGATCATCTGTAACATCTTTGTATATCGCCGATTAAATGAATCCATCTTTTTCCGGATGGGAGTGCCCTCCGGATATGGCTTCACTTTCGGGTTTTTTTTCATGGGATAGACGTCTTTCCAGGAGACTTTGAATTTTGGACCATCAGGAATTTTACTGAGATCCGCCTTGGCTCCATATCTCTTTCCATAACGGATTTCCTTAAACCGGTAAAAGTGAGCGAGTTCAGGAGGTTGACCGAAGTGTTCATCTCCATCAAAAATGGAGGACGGGGCTCCTTTGCTTGAAGGAACTTTCCCTTCTCCTTGCTCAGAGACCTCACGGATAGCCAGCATGGCCTGATCCAAATTTTCGATTGCATAAACAAAACCACCTCCACCATAATAATATTCGGGAGTCACTTGGTGAAGCTTCTTACCGATAAAGATGTTCTTATGTTTGTGCTTTTCAACCAGGTACACCAAGCCCTCTGCAATCGCATCATACAGCTGGGCAATGGTAGAAAAATGATCTGCCTCGGGAGGCGCTCCAGTCTTCTTTGGCTGTTCGATTTCCATAAAAGTACGGACTGCACTAAGAGAAAATTTCTCGAGTGAAACCTCCAAATGAGCACCACTATGAGGCATCCTCTTCTTGTAAGTGGGAATAAATCCAGGCCTGTCTAATTCGGGAGTGGCACCGACCGCATTCATTAGGTTGGCAACCAAAGTCATGTGAAGCATTTCCTCCATCACCACACTGTGAATAAGTTTGGCAGAGTCCTTATTCGTACCTTCTTTGATCGACCAAAGTGCACATAGATAGGGAGGAATGGTGAAGTGTTCCACTTCCAGCGCCCATTGCAGGTGTTTGTGTAAACTGGCAATGGTATGAATCACCGGTGGTTTCTTTGGCTTTTTCAAGGATTTGTCCATATTGAAATTATCTCAGTTGCTTGAGGATTTGGCCGGCAGCCTGTAAAGCCAGGGCAGCCATAGTAAGGGTCGGGTTGGAAGTACCGATGGTAGACATGCTGCCACATCCTACCACATAAAGGTTTTTATGATCCCAACTTTGTTGATGTTTGTTTACCACAGAATCAAACTTGTTGGTTCCCATCCGGTGGGTGCCCACAATGTGTCCTGATCCATGATAGGTGAAGCCCATGCCCTGGTATTCAAGATATCCCGGATCAGCGGGACTGTAAGTGGTATAGTCAGCGGCGCCTAGACGCTGCATAACCTGATCAGAGAAAGCTTTGGCACATGCCATGCCGGCCCGTTCATATTCCGAAAGGTTATAATATATTACAGGCCGGTAATTGCCCAGCGAATCTACATAGGAGGGGTCAATGGTGATACGGTTTGTTGATTGTGGAAGTTGCTCAATAAGAAATCCAAAACGAAATTGGGATTGAATCCGATTATACAGTGCTTTTCTCAGACGTTTGCCAAATAAATTCTGCTGATCGACCATATTCTCCACATCCGTCCAGGGTGCACCAGTCGGAAAGTTCCAGCCCCAATTACCAATATCCGTCCGAAATGCCGAATGCCGGTTTCTAAACTTACCATCACGAAAAGATGGAATTCCCGAAGAAGTAAAAGGTCCTCGGAATGGTCCGACAGGGTCTGGGGCCAGACCCCAGGTGAGGAGATAGGGATGGTCCATCAAATTCGCCCCTAATTGATTACTCGACCTTCCCGCTCCGGAAGCCAACATCATCTTGGCATTCTCGATGGCACTTCCGGCCAAAATATATAATTTACCCTGCGCCACCTTCTCTTTGACTCCTTCAGAATCACCAGGTTTCACATATTCTTTGTAAACCACACCAGTGATTTTGCCGGTATCAGGATCGATGTTAAGTTTAGAAACAACACTCTGTGCTTGTAATGTGACCGGGGAGTGTTTAATGTTCAATACGTTATGCAGCGTTTTCAGGGCGGAGTACTTTGCCTGTACCGGACAAATCGGAATACAACTGCTATTACCCTCACATCGTTCTCCCTTGTGGTCTTGCCCAGCAGCACCTTGCGGCCGATATCGAAATCCCGTTCTTGGGTCATGATAGTTATAATTGGGATTAGAATTTCGTCCCTGGGGAATGCTGACCACATCAATAGGGATTTGTTCTTCACCATCCCTGAATTTCATACCCTTCAAGCCTTTGGCAAGATATTGATCAAGATAGGTGGGGGGAATCCTGTGCATTGGAAAAATATACTTTCCCTTGTTTTTTGTCCCCTTCTGAGGGTATCCTCGAGGATATTGAAAGTTGCCAAAAAAATTCTCATCCGTTCCCGGATAGTGCAAATCTTCAACATCGGCAGAAACTCCGATCTCCAGTTCTGCCTCCTCATAAAATGGTTTTAGATCCCAGTAGTCAATCGGCCAGTCAACTCCATACCCATAAGTGGAGAGCATCTTAAAATCATTTGGCAGCATCCGAAGACAGACGCCCAGCCAATGCAAAGTGGTACCTCCCAGAGAACGGGTATTCGAGCTCGTAAAAGGTAAGGGACCATATTGAACAAAATAACCGGACGTGTCCGGGTTGGTGGCCGTAGGTCGGGAGATATCGAGTACATTAGGTTGCGGAGCATAAGGGTTATTAGCGTAGGGTGAATTAGGCACCTTTGCTGCCTGAGTATAGAAACGTTGTAAATATTCGTCATAGGTTGCTTCGGTAAGGCCATTGTTTACACCTGCCTCCAGAATTAACACTTTCTTATTTGCCCGTGCAAGTTTACTGGCAATCAATGCTCCGGAAATTCCTCCTCCGACGATTACAACATCAAAATTTTCTTGGGCCATACGATCTTACAAAAAATTAAAATCCTTTCAATCAAACTCAGGCGGACGGGGAGGATGACTCCATGTACCAAATCCGGTTTGCCTTGCACCCATTGGATGAGCGCCTATTGCATCCCAAATGAGACCGGATTTGTAGCTGCTGGCTGAGATAATAAAATTGATATCCCTGGTAGACTGTCCAAAATGCTGCCGCCAACCCGAAGGCAGTTCATCCCATTGGCCCAGATACCAGAGTTTAATTAAGTTACGTACAACCGGACCAAATTTTTCACTGCTGAGTAATTCCAGTCTGATCGCCAAATCAATTTTTGTTTCCTCCAAATTCTCGCTTAATATCTTTTGAATCTCGAGCCATAGATCCAGACAGATCACCTCTCCAACAATCTCATTAATGGTTGAAAAATAATCCCACGCCACACCTGTTCCCAGGAGATCCAGCCGGTTATACCCGGTAATGGCTGAGGATAGGGCTAAGAACTGTTCAAATTGAGCCTGTTTATTCATCTCTAATCAATATAGTAGGCTCTACTCTCAGCAATTACCGGAGGAGTCTGAATGAGTTGAACAGCAAGGACTTTGGACTTACCAAGTACGGAGGAGAGATCCCGGGCCATATTACTTTCTTTACTGTCTCCAGCCTTCACTTTAATTTTCCGGGCACTCGTGGTATTCAGGGGGAAATGATTTACAGTCGCAAATAAATTGCGCCGGGATCCGATCAATTTACCGTCAAGCATACTGTAATCAATTATTGCAGCAGGATTAGCAACCTCAGGTACCAGCGTTTGAAAATCTGCATCAACGGAAAGGATGTTTGCTCCTTTTAAGTCATCGATGGTATACTCCCAGGTTTTCTGGTCAGGTAAATTTAAAGAAGGAACGTTGTAAGAAAATTTTGCCACAAATTTATTTTCGCCGAAAAGTCCTTTACCCGCTGCCACTGCAAAAGCATTGTCACATGGGACATGCACGCGATAGTTGCCGAGTAATTTCGTCTGATCTTCACCCCGCATAAAGCAGGGGTGAGAAATCTTTGGTACCTGGTTTTTTCTGTTTTTAGGGTATGCGATAATATTGAATTCAAGCTCATTGGTAGCAGCAAGGCTATTGCCATTATGAGCAGTATAATTCTGAAAATTCAGGTTGACTAAACCCTTTCGATTATATAAAAACGGGGATAATCCGGTACCCCTTAGTAACCTTCGCAACACGGAAGCCTCTGCTTCAAAATAAATCCAAAAAGATGAAATCGAAGCGTAATAAAATGGTACATAGATGTTTCCGGTAATTTTCTGAGTCGTCGTGGTTTCAGGTACATCAATTTGTACTGTGATACTCTGAGGTTCATTTGGCATCACATTGTTGTCTTTACAATCTGCCATAAGCCTGGTTTTTTGGTTTAAAGAATGTGGTCTGATAAGACCGGATTCGTTCGTAAAAATAGTAATGTAGTAAAAAATAACGAATGAATTTTATTAAATCCCAATCAGATCCAATTTGGATAAATTCTTATTTGTCACATTAAGATCAGCACCCTTAAAATCCCCATTTCAGAAAGGTAATAAGGATATGAGGCAGTTCTTTTAACTTCGGGCATATTGTCACAATTTATATTTTCAGTTTGGGTTTTCGAACCAGGCTCCTCTTCCAGATTACGGCAGACACCGAGAATAAATTAAGCAGACCGCTAATCAACATAAGTTTGAAATAATCACTCTGATAATGGTCGTAGATCATTATAATCATTACACTATAAAATAGAAGCAAGCCGAGAAGAGGTTGGGAATAATGATTCCTTCTATCATTTTCTAAAATAAAAGGTAAATATGATGCCGCAGCCGGAACCATCAGGAACCAGAAGAAAAGCATCGATACAATATTCCAGCCAACCAACATAGAGTA
>JAGQWZ010000188.1 GCA_020436835.1 Saprospiraceae bacterium
AAGAACAGGAGCCAGAGATGCGCTGCTCTCAGATGAGGCTACTCCGGCATCCAAGGGAGCGGTCTTTGGTTTTCATCGCTCCATGGATACCCTGGGGGCAGCAGTGGGGCCGGTAATTGCTTTGCTCTTTTTATATTTCTATCCTGGGGAGTACGTGATTCTCTTCTACCTTGCTTTCTTGCCCGGCCTGGTGAGTGTTTTGATCACCCTGGTTCTGAAGGAAAAACCCAGGATCGATAGACCCTCACCCAAGGGTGATGGCTTTTTTGGCTTTCTAACCTATGTCTCCCGCAGCAACCGGCAATACAAAATGTTACTGACCGGCTTACTCCTTTTTGCGCTATTTAATAGCTCCGATATCTTCCTGTTGTTAATAGTCAAACATCATGGATACAGTGATACGGAAATGGTCGGTCTTTATATTTTTTATAATCTGGTCTTTGCTTTATTTTCTTACCCGTTGGGTACACTGGCCGATAAGATAGGACTAAAGAAGATGTTTATTGCCGGACTGATCATCTTTGCTATCACCTACTCAGGAATCGCTCTGTCGTCCGAAAGGTTGATACTATTACTTCTATTCTTTTTTTATGGTATTTATGCGGCATGCACCGAAGGTGTCTCAAAGGCCTGGATAAGTAATATATGTGACAGAAGTGATACAGGCACAGCAATCGGCACCTATGAGGGATTGAGAAGTATAACTACCTTTTTTTCAAGTACCATCGCCGGGGTTATTTGGATTTATTTTAATCCCGAGACCATGTTCCTGGCTACTGCGATCGCAGTGCTTGGGATTGTACTGTTTTTTTTGAAGATACCCTATGCAGAGTCCACTATTTTAAATGATAGTTGAAGAGCGGTCTGATGAATTGGACTTTCAGATATTGACCGTATTAGAAATTAATTAAATCAAGGATTGTCTTGTGGATAGACAAAGGAGAAGGGTTGGGATCGCACTGCGGAACCAAACACTCCTATAATTCCATCTATGGTAGAGTGAATGAAAACCGGTTCAACAAAAGGATTGAGAATTGATTGTAGCTGCCGGTCCAGTTCGTCATAAAAAATTGCAGATTTTCGGTCCATAGTCTGCAAGAATATCTTGGCTGAATCACCCTTCTCATATTCATAGGCAACTTCAATGTACATAGTAATCTCTCTCCCGTCAAGGTGTTCGTCCCGGTAGATGGTACGGCCCAGGTCGGTTACCGTGAACAATTCATCTTCTCCGGCACAATCGTTGATCAGTACATCCAGGACATGAGCATGCATTCTGCTTTTATCGATCCTGCGATCCATTTGAAATCGGTAATAATTCTTTATCCCTTCAGGATCATTCAATTTAATGATTACCCCATCATGGCCTCCGTAGATGTCATAAAATTCGGGAGTATACTGAACATCCTTGATTTCAACCGCCGGTTGGTCGATCATTGTATTGGCATGATAAGTATCATCGCCATAATTTATTTCCAGATGATATTCTTCACCGAAAAGGATGGTAATATCTCCCCGGTAATAGGGCACCCACCGGCAACGAAATTTGTCAAAAGTGGAATCCGGAACCAGTCTTTCTGAATAGGTTGATGAGCTTAAAATGAGATCCGCATCGGGGACAAATATTTCCTGAGGGGTAACTTTTTCGTGATTGAATGGAAGACTGTTGCTTACATAAATTTGTGGCTTTGTACCCGGATAGAGAATGCCCTCCACAAAGAGTTGCGGCGAGTAATCAATTTTGATGTTTTCGAAGCTGATCTCTTTTTGACATCCGTTAACAACCCAAAAGGATTGCAGTATAATGAGTACGATAATTCTATTCATTTTTATATTTTAAAACTGTAAGCGATGCTTGGAATTAAAGGCAACAGAGAAATTTGTTTGGCTCTGGGCTGATCGGTCAAAGGATCAATATCAAAATAAAGGAAATAAGGATTTTGCCGGCTGTATACATTATATAGACTTAGGATCCATTCACTCGCAGCACTGCGCCGGAACAGACGATGTTTATTTTTTCTGGATATGGAAAGGTTCAAGCGATGAAATGGATTTAAGCGGGCGTTATTTCGACTGTTATAGATAAAGTAATTTCCCTCGAAAATGGAACCACCCCCCACTACCGCAATCCTTCCAGTTGGTAATGTATATGTATTTCCGGATGATAAAACAAAAGTACCGGAGAAACTCCACTTCTCACTGATACTATAACTTCCGACCAGAGACAGATCATGTCTTCTATCGTAGCGGAACGGGAATTTTTTACCAAAATTAAGCTGCGGAAACTTCTGAAAAGTCCAGGATAAACTATATCCGATCCAACCGGATAGTCGGCCTGCTTTCTTGTTGAAAAACATCTCCAATCCATAGCTCCAACCTTTGCCATAGGTTAAGAACTGGTCGGCATCGAGGCTCTTAATCAGCTGATTTCCTTCTTTAAACAGTACCTGATGGTTCATTTTTTTGTAATATGCCTCTATGCTGGTTTCGATAGAGTTATCTCTGAAGTTTTTGAAATATCCTATGGCCGCTTGCTGCGACTGTTGCGGCTTAGTGAATCGGGTGGAAGGGATCCAGATGTCGGTTGGCACCGCTGCAGTGGAACTGGGGACCAGATGAAGAAACTGATTCATCAGGCTGTAGGATAGCTTGAGAGAACTCGATGAATTTATTTTTACCTTAAAACCAAGTCTGGGTTCCAGTCGTATATAATTGCTTTCTTTATCAATAAATGCGGCAGCTCGCATTCCAAGACTGGCAGAAAAATAGTCATCAAATGTGATCTCATCATTCAGGTACAGGGCCACTTCTTCGAAAAATTTAGTGGGAATGCTGTCTTTACTGACTTCCGGATTAATTATTTTGGGTGATTGTGCCCGGGTGTCTCCCAGAGACTTAAATTGATGATGCATGACCTGGAGTCCCGCTCTTAACTCGTGACTGTCAGCTGGTTTGTATTGTAGCCCGGTTTTAAGATTAATATCATTGATACCGGAAAAAACTTTACTGAAGGAATTATCCTGCAGTGCCGCAACATTTTGTTCATACCGGTTGAAAATAAGTGAAGTATTGACAAATAAATTGGAACCGTAGATATGATTCCAGCGTAAAGTTCCGGTTTGGTTCCCCAATAGTATATTGTACTGTACTCCATCCTGGGAATAAAAGGCATCATCACTGCCTTTAAAGAAACTTAAATAGATGCGATCTTTACTGGATATGTTCCAGTTCGTTTTTGCATTTAAGTCGTAGAACCGGTAGTCGGTACTGACAGATTTAGGTAAAAATGGTTTAATAAGCCAGTCAAAGTAGGTGCGGCGTCCGGATATGATAAAGGAGGCCTTGTCCCTGACAATCGGACCTTCGACAGTCAACTGTGAGCTGATCATTCCGATTCCACCCTGCACTCCCAATTGACGTTTATTACCTTCCCGCATGTTTATATTAAGGATGGACGAGAGCCTGCCTCCATACTGTGCAGGGAAACCTCCCTTGATAAGCTGGACATTATTAATTGCATTCGCATTGAATGTGCTAAACAGGCCAAATAAATGATTGGGATTATACACGACCGCTTCATCAAGTTGGATCAGATTTTGATCTGCATTTCCTCCACGGACAAAAAAACCGGTCGTGCCTTCATTGCCAGCCTTGATTCCCGGCAAAAGCTGAATCACCTTTAGGACATCCTGTTCTCCCAGTATGACCGGAAGTTCTTTAATTTTTGCAGTGGAAAGTTCGATGGTACCCATCGTAGGCCTGTCGATGTTGTCGCGATGGTTTTCCGCTTTGACAATGACCGCCTCCAGATTTGTCTCTACCGGATTTAGGCGCAAATTCAGCTTTAAATCCTGGATTATTTTGATTTTTAATAGTAGAGGTTGGTATCCCAGAAATCGGATGGAAAGTTCCACACTGTCACTTTCAGGAACAAATAATGAATAGAAACCGTATTCATTGGTTGATGTGCCGATCTTTAATTCCGGTACAAATAAATTGACGCCAATCAGTATTTCACCGTTCGAATCATCACTGATAAATCCACTAATGGAATATCTGGATTGTGCGTATAATCGATCATTGGCTAAAAGGTTTGAAAAAATGATTGAGAGAATGACTACTTTGAGTAAATGCCCGGATAAACAATTCATATTTTACAATTTGCATGAATGTCTTAGACCTTACGAGATCAGGCCGCATTTTGGTTGCGTCCAATAAATATTCCGTTAAGAAATAAATCCAGGGAATGTTTGGATGATCCGTTTTAAGGCGAATTATTTTAATCTGAAATTGACTCCGAAATTAAATTGGACCTGATTTAAAAGATTGATTTTACGGGTTGAAAGTTGAACTGGATAACCCAGGGACAAGTTGAAAACACCGGTTTTCGTTGAGTATTCCAGGCCAGATTCAAATCTTAACAGGCCGGCAGTGAAAAACCGGTTTTTATTTTTTCTGGACAGAGTAATTTCATCAACAGCAGGAAAATCCTCCTTGCCATTGAACGTGTAATCAATGTCTTTATTGATTTCCAGCGCGAGTTGATGGGTAATTCCGGCATAGGTGCGAAAATGTCTACGGGAAAACAAAAGAACGTCAGCACCGATCCCCATATTTCCGATGCTCGATTCTACAATGGCAGATGAAAAAACTACATATTCACTGGGAGCTGCAACCATTTGTATTCCGAGTTCTTCATCCATTTGATTACTGATAAAACTAAGAGATTGAAAACCGAAATTGATATGGTATCGTAATCTCCTGGTGGTGTTGTAGATTAATTGGAGGTTAAATTGGTGGGCTTTCTCTTCAATGGTTTTTACATTGGTGGGTATAGAAAGTCCGGTACTAAGCCCGATATCGAATTGTTTTTCTGGCCAATAATGTTTATCGGTGACCATAATAATGGGATTTAATGAGACCTCAGGGATTGCATGGACTTTCATGGTCTCCACGCTCAACCTGGCTAGAGGTTCTATTTTTTCATTGGTCTCAGATAGATGATATTCTGTAATGGAGGGCAGGATAGAATGACTTGAGTAGCGTATTTTGTTTTTGTTTTCCGGTTTTGCTGACTGGTTCTGGTCTGTTCGTTCAACCTTATTGAGTTTAGTCGGGGCTTTTTCGTTCTTCTTTGCTTCTACGGTTGTTGCATTGTTGTTACTTTTTATTTTTTCTCTATGGATGGCCGTATTTTCTAACCGTTTAATTTGATATGCCGGAGTCGAATCAGGGATTTTAAAAGTCTCCTCAGATTGATCACCAAAGGGCAGGAGCCCAGCCATGATCAATCCGGCAATGATACTGATGCCGGTCCAGAATATGAAAACAGGTATCCTTTTTTTACGCTTGCTCCGATAAGCCTCAAAGGAGTGCCAGTCCTTGTCATTAAACTCAGGTTGGACTTCTGATTCGTATCTGGATCGGAATGCTTCTCTAGAATTCATCGCTGCTCAATATTATTTGAATCGGGGTCTTTCCCGTATATGCTATTTTTTTTTCAAGGTGCTTTCTTAGAATCGCTTTTGCGCGGGCGTAATTGGATTTTGAAGTTCCCTCGCTAATAGAAAGTTTTGCTGCAATTTCTTTATGACTGAATTCTTCAAACACATATAAATTAAATACCGCCCGGTAGCGGGGTGGTAACTTCTGCAGAATGGGAAGGACAGGTGTTTGATCGTCGTTGCTTAATAGTTCCGGCAGTTCTTCCGAAATCAAGGGGGTATGATTTAAAAAGAGTGACAGGTCTAACCATGGAATCAAATTCCTTTTTTTTCTTAGCCGGTCGATGCAGGTGTTAACGGTGATCTGCCTCACCCAGGTTTTGAAAGAATAGGCCGCATTGTATTGCCCCAGACGACTAAACACCTTGAGAAAGCTATCATTCAAGGCCTCCTCGGCTTCCTCCCGGCCAGACATAAAACGCAGAGTTATTGACATGACATAGGAGTAGTGTCTCTCAAAGAGTTTTCTTTCGGCCTGTGTTTCTCCGGCCAGGGCTCTTTCTATCTCTTTTTGTAGCTCAGGCAAGGGTTGCGATCCTGTTTAACTGTCTATACGGGAAAATACGATCGAAACGTTGCGTCTAACTAGAAAATTCATTCAGAATTTTTCTAGGAAGGAAATAGTGTAGATAGTGGCATTGAACAAAATGGAACTTTGTTAGATCTATGGACCAGTTAAATGTATAAGAATTTTTAATATAACAGATTGTGATGAAAGGTATCTTTGTCCTGCCTTTCGGGTCGTTCTAATTTTTCGTGGCTGCATTCCAAACAATTCACCTGTTCAGATACTTAATAGACTAAAGCAGGAATTAAAATAAATCAATTTTCCAATCATGGACCGCAATAATGAGCCCATATATCGATATAGAACCTTTATAATCATGTGCCTGGTTTCAGGAATTTCTATGTACATCACTATGTACTTTAATACCTACGAAATGAACCATATTTATTTCAGTTGGACCAGGATGTATATGACCTTTATTGGTGTTGCAGGAATGGCGATTGTGATGCTACTGTTTATGAAAAGAATGTATACAGATAAAGTGAAGAATGCGATGATCATAGTAGGGAGCCTCCTGGTAATGGCAGTTTCTACTTTTCTGGTTAGAAGACAAATTCCCATCGGGGATTTGAAGTGGATGAAGGCAATGATCCCCCATCATTCCATTGCGATTCTGACCAGCAGCAGAGCCGATATTCGGGATCCTGAAGTAAGGCAACTTGCCGACGAAATTATCGAAGCCCAAAGGAAGGAAATTGAGGAAATGAAGGCCATGATAAAGAGGTTGGAAAGAAAAAAATGATTTATTTTTCAATATTGGAAAGGGAATTTAATCTCCACGACCCAGGTGCGGGTTATTTATATTTTGATTTCATATCTTTGCCTTGATGGATCTGAAGTCTAAAGTGTATGCCCATTCACTTCTTTGCATCATGTTGCTGCTTGCACTCCATGATGTGATCCCTCATACGCATCATCCGGTTTCTGAGTATTCGGAACAGAAAGGTACAAGTCATTTGGACCACGATCACGGACATCACCATGGAGATGCAGGGCATGATCATGACCAACCTAAAGATAAAGATGAACATAGTCTCCTGGATTTTTTATTAGGCCTGCATCGGCAAATCCTGCACGTACCCCAAGTTGCAGCTACTCCCTCCCAGACAACCCGCCAGCATCATCCTTTACTGGACGCAGTTCTACCGGAGATAGCTCAGATTTACCTGCATAAACGGTGTTTTTTACATCACTACAGTCTTTTTGAAAAACCTCTGCTACATCTTTTCTCCTTTCTGGCAGACTTCAGCCGGAGAGGCCCTCCCGCCTTTCATTAGTCGATCTATATAAGCAATCTGGTGATGGTCTCCATCAGCGGATATTTTGTTTGATTTTCTAATGAAGATAAATTTCCATGCAAAAGAGAATATTGGTCATCATGTCCAGCTGTATAATCTTTCTGGGATTAAAGGCTCAGGATATCTCTGTTGATGAAATCCTCCGTCAAATAGATAGAAACAACAAGGAATTGAGTGGCATGACCGCCCTTATTCAAAGTAAGCAGGCGGATCTGTACACTACCAACAATATTCCGGCAACAGAAATTGGAGGATATTATCTGCCGTTGGGTACCCATAATACCGGAAATTATTCCGAACTGCAGCTGAGTCAATCCTTCAAGTTCCCGACGGTTTATCAGGCCAGAAAGGATTTGATTGACCAGCAGGAGATAAAGCTGCAATTAGATTATCAAATAAAACGGCAGGAAATTTTATTAACTGCCAAGCAGCTGTGCTTTGATATCATTTTTACCAATCAACGGATAGCAATACAGCAAGATCGATCTATTAAGGCACAGATCGTATTTGACCAGATCTCTGAACTACACCGAAAGGAAGAGATAAGTCTGCTTGAATTGAATAAAGCCAAGGTTTTTTGGTTGCAACAACAATTTAAAGTCCAACAACTGGAAAGTGATAAACTGAGTATGCTCCTGCTGCTTAAAAATCTCAATGGAGGAATGTCGTTGTCAATCGATCAAATAGAATACAATGCGGATTTGCACCTTAATGATAAAGATACCATATGGTTGGATATACTGGAGAGCGATCCCTTACCAAAGCAATTAAGGCAGGAAGAGGTTGTCGCGAGTTATCAACTGAAATTACAAAGAGAAATGAAAAAGCCGGACTTGACTGCCGGCTTAAACTACCAGGGTGTTAATGGGGCCAATTACACTGGAATTTATGCAGGGATAAGTTTACCCATCTGGAGTCATAAAGGGAAGATTGAAGCAGCACAACAGAATCTGAAATTCCGGGAAACCAGATCTGTCTGGAAAATCGAAGAGGTACATGCTGATTTCGAAAAACAATACAACGACTATCAGGCTTTGCTTCCAAAGTTTGCGGAATATCAATCGACACTCGGGGCTTTGCAAAGTGATGCATTGTTAATGCGTGCCTATGAAGTTGGTCAGATTTCTTTTTTGGAGTACTATATGGAGTTATCATTTTACCGGGAAGCCCAGGATGCATTAATTCAATTTGAGCATCAGCTGCATCAACTGCAAAATGAAATTTTAAAACATGAATTATTAAACAATTAAAATAACCAGCAATGAAAATCTTTAAAATTCTTATCGTACTAATGATGTTGTTTACCTATGCCTGTGCGGGCAATAATTCTCAGGCAGATCATGATCATGAGCATGGAGCGGACACGCATGAACATCCGCATGATGACGGACATTCCCACGAACATGGCGAAGCGGAACACACTCATGATCATGGAGATCATGCTGCACAGGAGGAATTTACCGTGGAAAAAGATACAGCCGAAATGCACAATGATTCTACGCATACGCATGAAGATGGTACTACCCATCACAACCATTAATTAAAATATAAATAAATGAGATGCTTATTATTTTTAATCATTGCAAGCTTTTTCTCTTGCAGACCTTCGGGTGAGTCAGAACATAGTCATGACAACAGCGGTGGTCATTCCCATGCAGATGAAGGACCACCAACTGAAATACACACCCTCTGGACCGGCAGAACGGAATTGTTTGTTGAATTTCCTGTTTTGGTGGTGGGGTCAATCAGTAAGTTTGCGGCTCACTTTACAGTATTGCAGGGTCATCAACCGGTGGAGAAGGGGCAGGTAACGGTAAGTCTCGTCAAAGGAAGTAAAGGAATTAGACACACAGTAGAGGGACCTACTTCCCCAGGCATTTTTAGTCCGGCATTGCAACCTAAAGAGCCGGGTGTCTATACTTTGACTTTTGACCTGACTACTCCGGAATACAGTGATCGGATGATAATCGACAGTGTCAGGGTGTTTGCTACCCTTGTTGAGGTTGATTTGGCTGGCATCTCATCGGAGGAAGAAGGAGGAATTACCTTTCTAAAGGAACAGGCCTGGAAGATCAATTTTCAAACTGTTCCTGTGAGTGAGAAAGAAATCTATCAGGTAATGTCAACCTCTGGAGTATGGAAAGTTGCTCCTTCCGATTATCAGACGCTTGTTGCCCCCATGAGTGGCCGGGTACAATTTCAAAGATCAACCTTTACCGAAGGAATTCCCATAAGCCGGGGGCAGGTGTTGCTGACCGTAAGCAGTGAGGGACTAACCACCAATAACCTCAATGCCGATATCGAACGGGCAAAGGCCGACCTGGATCAGGCCCAAGCAGAATACGGACGAAAGAAAGAGTTATCCCAGTCCGGAATCATACCGCGATCTGAGTTGGAACAAGTGGAGCAGAAATTTCTAAAATCGAAAATCACCTATGAGACTCTGGCCAGTGGTTACCAGGAGGGAGTTAAAGAGGTCATCGTTCCATTTAATGGGTTCATTAAAGAATTGAGAACCACGAATGGTGGATATGTCGAACAGGGTGATGCATTGGTAACGATTACAAGTCACCGAAGCAGCATCCTCGAAACGCAAGTAAGCCCCGTTTTTGCCTCCCAATTAGAATCAATTCAAGATGTATGGTATCAGCCAAAAAATGGAGTGTGGTCCAGCCTGAATCAGAAGGGAGGAAAGTTGCTCTCTTCTGCCAGGGAAGTGGATCGGGACAAGCCGTTATTATCTCTTTTTTACCAGGTTAACGAGGGAATTGAGATGCCGGAGGGAAGTTTTACGCCGGTGCAACTGGACTTTGGCGAGCCGAATTTCTCTGTAGTGATACCCGAAAATGCCTTATTGGAAGACTACGGAACTTATGCTGTGATGGTGCAATTGTCCGGAGAACGTTTTGAGCGACGTGATGTGACCATCGGGAGAAGAAATGGACAAGAGGTAGAGGTACTTGACGGGTTGAGGCCGGGAGAAGTGATCGTTACCAAAGGAGCATATCAGGTAAAGATGGCTTCGATGTCCAGCCAGGTGCCTGCCCATGGACATACCCACTAAGAAAATGTTTTGGTAATAAATATGTTGTAAAAATAAATGTTTGTTTTTTGACTGCTTTGTCAGGAAGTTATGATTTTTTCCATAAATATATATTGACCTCTTATTCTTGCTATTGTTTATTTAGCTATTGAGCATCATATTTTAATTTTCATAACATGGTATTACGGAGCATCCTGAAGCGGCGGTATTTTTTGAAAAGTACGTATAAATGGCTATCTTCATGGCCGATACACTCAATTGAAACCCGTGAGAAACCCAAGATACACTGAGGTCGTGTCACTTGCTCTGGCTATCCTTGTCGGAGTGTCTTCAATTAGCCTTGAGGTTGATATTCATTATTGCCAGGGAGATCTTTGTTTCATTGATCTTTTTCAGGTAGGCTCAAAATGTCAATCCCAATCCTGTATTCCTCATACTTTGCCGGAGAATAAGGATTGTTGTGAGAGTACTTCCCTTGCGATGGAAGGAGTTGATCACGTCAGGAGGCGTTTGGACAAGCTAAACCTTAATTTGTTCCAAAAATTTTTAGTTTCTGGAGTAGGTTACAACATTATTCCTTTTTTACGGATTAAATCTCCGGTAGTTCATCCGACCTTTAGGATGATTCTTCCCCGGATCAGATTCTTTCTCAGATATCACCAACTGCTAAATTAGTTTTCTTTAAAACTTACCATAGTCTTTTTATAGGCAACTCGCAAGCCGGGTTGAGATAAACACTCTGTTTATCCTGGGATCTAATTTTCATTAAAACATCAAATCCGAAATAAAATGAACGGTTCAAATTCTTGCCACTTATGTGGCTCATCCAATACAAATACTTTCTTTGACCTGCCGCCGGTTCCTACAATGGACGGAGTCATGAGTACCACCAAAGCTGAAGCATTAAGCGTTGCGAGAGGAAAAGTGCAGCTGCAATTTTGCTCTGATTGTACCTTCATTCAGAACATTGGCTATGATCCAAGCAAGATCTGTTTCGACAGCTATGATTTTGCTAACGACTATTCACCGCTTTTTTCTGAATTTGTTCTTGAGATATCTCGTCGCCTTATCGATACCTATGGTATTCGTTCAAAACATATTGTGGAAGTGGCTTCGGGAGATGGTCATTTTTTGCGTACTATATGTAAATTAGGCAATAATACGGGCACCGGAATTGATCCAGGTTTTGATTTTTCCGACTCTGAGGAAGAAAATAGAACTGTTTCGTTTCTTCAGGAATATTACTCGGATAAGCACCGTCAGATCAGGGCAGACTTAGTCATTTGCCGGCATATGATCAACGTCATTGGTAATTCCAAGGAATTCCTCCAGCTTCTTCGGACGAATCTGGAGGATTCCAGAGATACTTTAGTATACCTGGAAGTGCCTAATGCCGAGTATACATTTGGAGATAGAATTTACTGGAATGTGGGTTATGAACATGGAGCCTGGTTTACCACCTCATCATTGAAAAAGATGATGGAGGCATGTCACTTCGAGGTTCTGGAGGTATTCACCTGTTGGAATGACGAGTTTATTGGTCTGATTGCCAAACCCAAGCCTGGAAAAGAGGTCAAGACTTTAAAAACAATTCCTAACGGTATCCATAAATTAGTTTCGAATTTTTCCATGGGATTCGATGACTTAAAAAAGAGTGAAGAGAATCTTCTGAGTTCGAAGGAATTTGAAGACTTGAAAATTGTTGCATGGGGTGCGGGAGCGAGAGCAGTGACTTATTTCAATGTCCTCAATACGAATAGTAAAATTGAATACATAGTGGATATAAATGTAAATCGTCAGGGAAAGTATTTACCAGGATCTGGAACTAAAATAGTAGAGCCGGACTTTCTTCTCGAATATAAACCAGATATCGTGATTATTACAAATCCTACCTACACGGATGAAATAACAAAACATATCCGTTCAATGGGATTGAAATCAAGGATTATGACACTATGAGGTATTGATTCAGCGAGAGATTTTACTCTGTAAAATATGAGCATTCCGATTTATCGGTGGGATCGCTTTACTATTTCCTTCATAGATTGGAATGCTCTTTGACTTGATTTCTCAGACTGTCTCTTTCGATGCTAAAATTGACTGGTGCCACGATAACAAATTGAAATTCGATTATTTATATTTCTCCTGAATGTCCATACAAACTAATTTTACTTCAACGATGATCGAAAATGTATATCAAGAACAAATTGTCGAAGGAAGTAGTGCTTTGCACCGACCACGAATCTGCTTTCTGATTTACACCTATAATCGGGCTGATACTTTGCCCCAGGCTGTGGAATCTGTACTGAATCAAACCTTCAGAGATTTTGAATTAGTGCTAATTAATAACGGAAGTACCGACAATACCAGCGAAGTCCTGAAGAAATATGTTAATCATCCGAAGGTCCGGTGCATTCAGTTAGAGAAAAATATCGGAAGTATGAGAGGTATGAATTTTGCCCTTGATCAGATCAATGGAGAATGGTACGGTCTCATTGGGGATGATGACTACCTGTATGAGACCGCCTTCGAGGAAGCAATGCGAGTGATTGACGAGATCGATCCTGAAATTAATGCAATTGCTGCCAATGCGGTATCGACGGCCACCGGTAAACTCTCAGGATTAGGACTGCACGAAAGTCAATATCTCTCGCTGGAAACAGCAATAAAGGAAACATCCGGAGATTTCTTCGGTTTAACCAAGACCCAGTTATTGGGAAAAGATCGGCTCAATGAAAAACTCTACGGTGATGCTAATACTCTCTGGTATAAAGTATACTCAAAAGCGAAGAGATATTATATTCATAAACCATTGATGGTCTACAACAATCTTCCTGGTAAAACTGAATCCAGCAGAATACGGACCATGGATCTTAATCGAAGAGTCGATAGTTACACGGCTCTTCTAAAGGAAAAACATTATTTGCAGGTAATAAGAGATTTCGTTCCGGACAGATTTCGAAAGCGATGCCTGAGGGGGATGCTCTTTCTCAAATTAGCTGGTAATGAACAGGGATTTTTAAGCTACCGGAATCTACTGACCTCAAATTCACCAGGTTTTAAAGAAATGATTACGTTGCAGATGATTTCCATACTGCCGAGATCAGTTTTAAGATTATTTTTAATGAGTTTGAATTTTATACGTATCAAATAGTGCTGCATCAGAGTCTCTTCAGGTTGGCTCAAGTATGATTGAGATCCTTCTATCCATTTCAACATAAATCGGACCTTATCACTTATTGTCGCTTTGAGGAAGAAATAGAAGAAACAATGGTGATGATTGAGGGATTAGTAAGAAAATAGAGATTATTTGCAATTGATGGCATCTTTTTTCATTTTTTTTTCTGATCGCGGAGAATTATAGTGGTGATTTTGTGAATATATAAAATACTATACTAACGCACTTTATTAATTACGAAATTTATATTATGGATTTTTCTCTAACCAGGATATAAATTGATTTGATGTTGTCTACCCCGGGTTTTGGAGTTTTGGCTGTTCTTTCTATCTTTAAGGAAGATACACTCAATCTAAGTCCGTGGGAATTCGCAACTGCACTCACTCCGGGTATGCCGGCAATTGCACCGGTACCAGCCTGAATCGATTTGGCGTCGATCCGCTATCATGTAATGTAGGTCCTTCGTTAATTAGTCCGGTTTTTCTTTCACTAGACCACTGTCCACACCCGGTGCCTCATCTATTGGCAAAGCATGAGCGGGGCAACCCTTCCGTATCATCAACTACTAATACCTATGAAGATTACCAATGCAATGGCTGGTCTTTTGAATTCGAAGAAGATTTGATTGCGGTAAATCGTCCCTCTGAGAATGAGGATATAAATTTAAAGCGACTGCTTTCAGGAAATGGACAATATTCAGATTCAGATATTTACGGTGATCCCGGCGTTTATTTCCATTCAGTGGGTAGCAGTATCTCTCAAACAATAGATTATTTTCTGCTGTATCAGAGAATTCTGATTTAGGGTCTCTTTCTGCATGATTCCCTGCTTTGATTATGCTGGAGTCAGGGCATTAAATTTTGCTGATCGTGTCCTTATTTTTTTAAAAACACCAACAACCCAAATATATGAACAGCTCAAATTCGTGCCACCTTTGTGGCTCAGCCAACACCACCACTTTTTTCGATCTGCCCCCGGTTCCCACAATGGACGGAGTCATGAGTGCAACCAAACATGAAGCACTAAATGTGCCCAGGGGAAAAGTGGAATTACAATTTTGTGCCGATTGCAGTTTTATTCAGAATACTGGTTACGAACAATCCAAAGTATCTTTTGATACCTATGATTTTGCCAATGATTATTCCCCGCTCTTTTCAAAATTTATCAAGGAACTTGCCCACCGGTTGATCGATGCCTATGATATCCGGTCTAAGCAGATCCTGGAAGTTGCTTCCGGAGATGGTCATTTCCTGAGGACCATTTGTGCCCTCGGTAATAATACCGGCCTCGGATTCGATCCTGGATTCAGTCACGAGAAATCCTCGAATTCAGATAATGGAGTACGTTTTATTGAGAAATATTATGATGAACGTCAGAAACATTTAAGACCCGATTTATTGGTTTGCCGGCATCTGATTAATCTGATCGATACATCAAAACAGTTTGTGCAGATGATCCGCAGAAATTTGGAGGAATCAAGGGATACCCTGGTTTATATAGAAGTGCCTAACGCCGAATATACCTTTAGGGAAAAGATATATTGGAATGTTGGTTATGAGCATGGCGCCTGGTTTACCTGTACGACCCTGTCTTCTTTAATGGAAATTTGTCATTTTGAAGTGCTGGATGTCTTCACCTGCTGGAATGATGAATTTATTGGCGTCGTTGGCCGGCCCGTAGAGGCTAAACCCCGGGAGGACTTTAAAATATCTCCTAACGGAATCCACGAGGCTGTCAATCATTTTTCAACCGACTATCTTGATTTACTAAGTAACAAGAAACGTGAGTTGATGTCTGGGGATTTTTTGGATAAAAAAGTTGTTGCCTGGGGCGCAGGGGCAAGAGCGGTGACCTACTTCAATGTTTTAGAGACAAACGGGACGATCAATTATATTGTTGACATTAATATAAACCGGCAGGGGAAATTTCTTCCCGG
>JAGQWZ010000189.1 GCA_020436835.1 Saprospiraceae bacterium
TGATCTAAATCGGAAAACCATCCAGGACCCGGGTATTTCAGTGGACCTCGGCACCATTGAAGTGAGGGCCAGGCGGCTGGATGCGTACGTGGAATATCATAAACCAACCATGCTTTATTCAAGGCCGGATGACCGGGTGCAGGTAGATTCATCCCTGCTAAGCCAGGGGCAAACAAACATCATCGATTTCCTTAGGGGCAAGGTCCCTAATTTCGAAGTGTCGAATGAGTCCGGCGACCGCCAGGTGATTCTCAGGGGCAGGAGCACGGGATTAAGTCAAAACACTTCCATGTCAAATGCCGCCCAGTTCATGGTCAATGGATTCGCGGTAACTCCTGCTTATGCTGAAACCATTAATCCCCTGGATGTAGAATTTGTCGATATTATCCGCAGTTTGTCACAAAACAGCGTATATGGTGAGTTCGGCCGCAATGGCATCATCGCCATTTATCTGAAACCTCCCCATCAACGATCCAGAAAACCGGTGGAGAGAGAAGGAATGATCAGCCGCATGTTCGTAGGTTATGCCCGCTCCATACCATTTCAGGCAGGGCCGCATCCGGATTCCAATGCCACCCTCTATTGGTCAGGAATCCGGCAAATGGATTCAGAAGGCATGGCAGAGATGAAGATACCCCTTAGTGGTCCCCGGGAAGATCTGCAAATCATCATTGAAGGTCTCACCCCTTCGGGGACACCTCTTTTTCTAAGCAAAAGCATCTCGCTACCATGAAAAGGCGTACCTGGTTTATTCTTCTCTTCCTGCTGATTTGGATCAGAATCATGTCGGCTCAGAAACTGAACAGCATTCTGGTAGATGCGCAAAACGGACTTCCGGTGGCAGATGCATTCATTTTCTTTGCTAATTCTTCGTTGGGCACTAATTCCTATCCCAATGGTTTCTTCGAAATAGATCAAATAGATAATCCCGAACCCGTTTTAATTATTTCCCATCTTAATTACCTGGCTAAAAACCTTGATCTCACGGGTATCTCCAATCTGCCGGACACGATTTTACTGCAACCCAATAATATAATGCTTGAAGAAGTGTTAGTCGGAAGCAGGTCAACACCCCGCATTCGCAAAAAAAGAATGAATGATTTTATTAAAGCGTTTATTGGAGATAACAAAGGGCAGGTCACTATTGAAAACCCGGAAGATCTGCTCCTTTGGGAAAGTGAAGATACCTTAATCGTGCAAGCCTCCAATCCCCTTTATATCACTAATGAATTATTAGGATACAACCTGTACTACCTTTTGGAAGACTTCCGGCTTTATCCCAATGAAGATGTAAAATTTGAAGGCCAGGCTTTTTTTCAGGAAATAGAGAGTAAGGGCAGAAGAAGAGCGCGGTATCGAAAAAACCGCTTTCAGGCATACCGGGATTCCAAAGAATTCTTCTTTTATAATTTGGTTAATGATCAGTTAGACACAACCAGATACAAAGTCGGATATTCCCGTCGTTTGCCCGACCGGTCTTTTGAATTATTTGAAGAATTTAAATCCGGTCAACTAATCAGAGAGGAAGATAGTTCCAGCGTTATTCCGTGCAATTACTTTTTTACCGTTGTCGATAAAAGCCAGAGATTGGCCAATATATTACCCAAAACCAATATGCCCGGAACCTTTGCGGAGATCAGACCCACCGCTATCCGATATCAAACTTCGTATCTGCGATCTCAATCCGGAGCGATCAGACTCAATCGCCAGGGAGTCATTCTTAATCAACAGGATATTGAGGAATTCGGATATTGGAGTACGGTGAGAACGTCGGCCCTCCTACCCCACGATTATAAACCCCCTGCTTTCAACAATGACTAGGGGACCTCAAATAATGGACCGGGCCAGAACTTTTCCGATCATAGTGGGTTTATCCTTTCTGACTAACAAACAAATATTTGGAGCGTAGAAGAAGACCGATATCTCAGGAGACTGACAAACCATCCTTCGTAGAAAGTACGAAAGCACTGAAGTATTTACCCCGTTTTTTTTCGATGATCTGGGATACCAGTCCTCCCCTGTTTCTCGCCAATATTATTTCACGACTCCTCAAATCAGCGCTGCCGGTCACCATGTTGTGGGTGGGAAAGCTGATTGTGGATGAAGTAGTATTACAGACGCAGGCAGATGTAAAGAGCTACGAACATCTGTACGTCCTGCTTGGCATCGAATTTGGTCTGGCGATTTTATCCGACTTACTAAGCCGGGCCATTTCCCTCTGTGACGGTCTGCTGGGAGACCTGTATGCAAACAAGTCATCGGTAGCCCTGATTCGAAAGGCAGCTACCATGGATCTCGCCCAGTTTGAAGATCCGACCTTCTACGATAAATTGGAACGGGCACGCCGTCAAACGGTGGGAAGGGTCAGCCTGATGACGACCGTTTTATTTCAGATGCAGGATTTAATTACTGTGATTTCACTATTGACCGGTCTGATCGTCTTTGAACCCTGGTTGGTAATTATTCTAATTATTGCCATTATTCCCAGTTTTCTCAATGAGGCATATTTTAGCCGGACCAGTTACTCCCTGATCCGGGGCTGGACTCCGGAACGGCGGGAACTTGACTACATCCGGTTTATCGGGGCCAGTGACACGACCGCCAAAGAGGTTAAATTATTTGGTCTGGCAAATTTCCTGTCGAAAAGATTTTCGTTCCTCGCTGACAAATATTATGAAGCGAACAAAAAATTAGCGATTCGTCGCAGCACGTTTGGCAGTATATTTCACATCGTTGGTGACCTGGCCTATTACGGAGCTTATTTATTAATAATTGTCCGGACCGTCACCGGTATAGTCACTTTAGGTGATTTAACTTTTCTCTCAGGAGCCTTTAGCCGGTTAAGGAACCAACTGCAGGAAATATTTTCACGGTTTTCGAAGATCACTGAAGACGCTTTATATCTCCAGGATTATTTTGCCTTCATGGAAATGAAACCATTAAGTAATTACCCGGGAAAAAATCTGCCTTTTCCCAAAAAGATTCGAAAGGGATTTCGCTTTGAAAACGTGGGATTTCAATATCCATCTTCTGACCGTTGGATTATACGCAACTTAAATTTTCAACTCAAAGCGGGTGAGAAACTGGCATTGGTCGGTGAAAATGGCGCAGGAAAAACAACTTTAGTTAAATTACTAACCCGTCTTTATGAGCCTACGGAAGGTCAGATTTTTCTGGACGACGTTGACATTCGCGATTATGATTTTACTGCCTATCATCAGGCTATAGGCGTAATTTTTCAGGATTACGTACGGTACTACTTTACGGCGGCAGAAAATATTGCAATTGGAGACATCGACCAAGTGGCTGATGAAGGGAAAATCGTGGAGGCGGCAGAAGCCAGTTTGGCAGATCAGGTAGTCGAAAAGTTACCGGAAAGATACAAGCAGTTGTTAGGCCGCAGATTTTCGGGCGGAAAAGACTTGTCCGGCGGTGAATGGCAGAAAATTGCCCTGGCCAGAGCGTATATGAAAGAAGCACAACTCCTTATCCTGGATGAACCAACGGCCACCCTGGATGCCCGGGCGGAATATGAGGCCTTTTTACGCTTTGCCGACCTTACATCCGGGAAGACCGCAGTCATTATTTCTCACCGTTTCAGCACCGTGCGAATGGCGGATCGCATTCTCGTACTGCGGGATGGTCAAATTTTGGAACTGGGTTCCCACGAAGAACTAATTGCTGCCGATGGCCTCTACGCTGAACTATTTAATTTGCAGGCGGCAGGATATCAGTAGTGCTTCGACAAACTCAGCAGGACCTGCTTCGGCAAGCTCAGCAGGACCTCTGCAGAACCGATTGTCGTTTTCTGGTAAGAATTCCTATCCACCACTCACCTAATTACCTAATTACCTGCTTACCCAATCACCTTGCTTCGGCAGGCTCAGTAAGAACTGCTATCCATCGGAGAATTTCACCTTCCGGTCGTAAACATCCCGGCTGCATATCGAAATTTTCTATTTTGAAAAGTATTTCAAATTGAAAACAGTATGTTCAGAAATCAGATCAA
>JAGQWZ010000190.1 GCA_020436835.1 Saprospiraceae bacterium
AAAGTAAAGTGCAAATCTGGAGACGTCTTTTTATTGGAACTGCAATCACTATCGCCTCCTAAATAATTATTGATTGATCAATCCATAAAGACAGAAAATGAAGCTTATCCCCTCCGTGTTGGTCGTGATTATCCTGACAGGTTTTACTTGCCTTTACCGATTTCTTGAATGGGAGTCCCGCAGTCAAAAAGAATTATTCAGAGTGCCGGCCAATCGACCTGCTATTACTTTTATTCTGGGTAGAGATAAAGAAGGACAGCACTATTTTGATCTTGCCGAAAGACATTTTTTACTGGATTCTGCTGAAAGGACCGATCTGATCGTAAAGAGTTGTAATTCGCTGGAATCATTGATCGGATATTTAAATCGTCATTCCGGTGATCAGCCATGGGGCATTATAAATATAGTAGTCCATGGAAACATGTGGGGTGGGCTGTCTGTGGCGATGACTGAGGAAGGGAACCGGGCCTACCCCAAAGATTTGTTCCGGACGGTGAGTGAAGCTCTGCTGCCGGTGCCAGATAGCAGAACAATCGACAGTATCACCAAGATCAATATTTGGGCGTGCGGCATCGGAAAGAATCCCGTCCTTAATGTGGCACTGGAAATGCTTTTTACTAACGAGAAGGGAGAAAGGCCTCAGATTTATGCTTCACCTTATTTTGTGATTTTTAAGGAAGTGCCGGGTAGGTTGGCTCCCGTTCGAATAAATGCGAGTTACTGGCCTTATTTCTTCAAGCGAGGATATAGGCCGAGTGAAAGCATCATTATTAGTCAGCTAAAAAATCAATATCCTGATTTATCGGTTAACTGGAAGACGGCATTGAATCAGGAAAAGATTTCAAAAAATGACAGGGAATTTCATGATGAATTTCAGGTGCCGGTGGTGTGGACCGTTCTATATCCCAGTAAGGAAGCGCGTCCGGCGGTGAGTACGGAGGAGGAAAAAGAACGGTGGATAAAAAGTCAGCCGGAGTTAATGCAGAAGCTGGAAGACCTTGAAATCCCGATAGACAAATATCATTGGACAGTGAATAAAATCTTGTACAAGCATCCTGATGGTGAAATTCAACCGGCAATAAAGGCGATTGGGATGTGCACGGTGATATGTGTACTATCGGCGGAGGGACCGTGAATCAGCTCGTTTATGTAAAAAAATGGGCGTTGGAATCCACTAGCGGAATATATCGGCATAATCCTGAGCAAAATCATCAATGGTCACCTGGCGTGCCTGAGTCAATAATTCAAAGTCACCGCTGGCTTCATGCTTTGCCGATTTCTGCAATGCTGCATTCATATTAGCCAGGTCATCGGCCAACCAACTGGGCACACCAGCTTCTTTCATTCCAATGCGGTGCGCATCCACAGGAATGCGAATATATTTGATGTTTTTACCCGTGGCCTTCGATAAGGCATTGGCCATATCGTCGTAACTGACCGGTTCACCTCCGGTGATGACATAGGTACTGTTATTGTAGTCATCGGTGACGATCGCCTGATAGCTGGCTTTGGCAATATCACGCGTGTCGACCAGGGGGATTTTTGAATCTCCGAGCGATTGGTAAAATGCACTTTGCTGTTTGATCATCGGCAGGCTCATCAGCATATTCTGCATGAACGAGTGTGGTTGCAGGATGACATAATCCAGGCTTGATGCTTTCAGGTACTCCTCAATGCGCCCATGCCAGTCAGCCAGATGTATCGGTGAGCTAACCTTTGCACCCAAGGCTGAAATCTTAACGATCTTCCTCACACTTTTGACTTCCGCCAGGTCAATCAATCCATTTTGCAGGGCTACCTGTTCGGGAGCCGGGTTGGTCAACAGAAAGATGGTGTCTATCCCGTCAAGATGTTTTTCTATGGAAGGCCAATTACCAAGTTCACCGATAATCACTTCCAGACCAGAGTCCCGAAGCGGCTTTGCCTTTGACTCAGAACGAGCCAATACCACAAAATCTTCACCGCCCTTTTGCATTAATCCAATCAGGGATTGACCGATCGTGCCGGTACCTCCAATAATGAGAGTTCTCCTTTTCATTGATTACTTTTATTAGACTATGCTAAACGCTGTGAAGCTTAAATTGTTGAATAGCTCAAGTGATTCACCCTGGTGAGTGCGATTCGCGGTATTTATCAAGTTAGGGAAATATGACCTAAAACACAAATAAAAGGGCTGCACATAGACGGGTTTCCCAACCGGTTCAGTTCCCGAATTATGGATTATCCTTCCGGGAAAGCGAATTAGCTGCTTGAATTCATTTCTTTAACACAATGCAGGGATTCACGGGATACCGTCCAAAATCTTTTCCATATACGGCAAGGCCCTGATCACCCGTTGTCTCGATCTTCACTTCGATTTTTCCATTTTTTACCGCTTTCCTTAGCTTGCTTTTGCTAAGAGGTACCGAGATCAAATAGCCATACGAACCTGCCTCTCTTAATTTTTTATCCATGGGCTGAGCATGCCAGGATAAGACACCACGGTGATCGGCCGGGTCATCGGCAAGGGTTGACTGATAGACAGGAGTCCCATCTATCGAAATGGAGATTTCGGATGGATGTGTAATCTCATCGGTCATCGGATAGGAATTAGGATTGCTGCTGGGTGCCACCCTTGAGCCTTTCATATAGTCCTGATCCCGGTCGAATTCGGATTGGTCCTTGACAAATAATTGCTTTGCCGATAACTCGGCTCGGAAAAAGGCTGATTTAATTTGACGCAGATTCAGATCTTCCGGCAGATCAATCTGATAAGTAAAGTATCCTTTGCCGGCACCATCGATTTTTTTCCCATCCAGGATATTCCATTGTTTTTTAGTCCAATTTTCATCTATAAATTCATCCGGATTAACAGCAATTATTTTTTTATCCTCAAAGTTAGTTTGAGCATCTATGACAAAATGCATGAAATTATGATGAAGGATTTCGCCTTTGGTATCGATCAGCTGTAGCGTGAGAAGAGCGAGACCTGCCTGATCAGGCATTTGGATATTCAAAGGTTCAAGCTGCTCTTGCATCCACGGACGATATTCTATCTCCCTGAGATCAGATAATATGACATTGTAGTCTCCTGCCTGATCGGTTATTGCCAGATTATATTTTAAATGAATCTCATCCCCGAAATCCTGGTCAGACATCGAAGATAGAAATAAGGGAATATCGATGGACTGTCCTCCTTTCACATCTATGCATATTTCGTTGCCGGTGGATAAATAAATTGGAGAATGAAAATCTTTTAGAGACATGCCCGGAAATATTTCTTCGAGCCCTGTATATTTATTTGTGCGGTCGAAACGCCAGTACCCGTTCCATTCATTTATCACGTCATGATGCTCCGTGTAAAGCCAACCGGCAATTTTGGGAAATTGTCTGAATGTATTCATCATTCGGTGATATTCATAGCTCCAGTCCACATCACCGGTGCTTCCGTCATACCCCCAAACATTGCCACACTCCGAGTTTA
This sequence comes from Saprospiraceae bacterium, assembly GCA_020436835.1. Lineage (GTDB taxonomy): Bacteria > Bacteroidota > Bacteroidia > Chitinophagales > Saprospiraceae > JABDMH01. The sequence continues at coordinate 3,464 of JAGQWZ010000190.1, forward strand.
TATTAGGTACCTCGGTCTGAACAAAGCCTTCTTCATAATCAAAGGTGCTTCCGGGGTAGGTATTGTCCGAAATGTTCTTTAGATGTTCATCCCATTCCCATCCGGGAAGGTAAGCGTGCCAGCTGTTCAGATCAGTGACCGTGTGTCCTCTTCCACAACAAATTGAATTATCTTCTACCAGACGGGTTGGATCGAGTGATTTGGCCAGATAGTACATGGATGCTACCCACTTTTGTGTTTCCGGCAGGTAACGGCTGCGTTCCTGTCCGTTTTCCATGACCCGGGTGGTGAGGCCCCAGGTTTCATTAAAGATAATCCAGGAAAAAATAGATGGGTGGTTGAAGTCTCGTTTAATCAATTCTCTCAGACCGTTTTCCGCCTCCTCCTGCATATACCTGTCCGGTTCTCCCCAGCTGTTTGGTACATCTGCCATTACCAATAAGCCCAATTTATCTGCCCAGTACAACTTACGCGGGATTTCGATTTTGACATGCGTGCGTATACCATTTAATCCGATTGATTTACTACGCTCGATTTCTTCTTTCATAAATTGATCGGATGGGAAGGTGTAGAATCCTTCGGGGTGATAGGATTGGTCGAGCGCCAACTCCAGATAAACCGGCTTATCATTCAGTGACACATAGGGGTATTCGGTTCCGGGTAGCTTCGTGATCGAAATTTTTCGCATGCCGAAATAGGTTTTGACCTCATCCGCATCTAATCTTACCGTAGCCATATAGAGAAACGGATCCTCCAGGGTCCACAGGTGGGCATCAGGAATATCCAATTCGAATGAAAGTTTATGTTCTCCTTCCGGCACCGTCTTCTTTTCTCTAATCGGAAGACCGGAATTTGATATTTCCAGTTCCAGATTAAGGTCACTTTCTGCCGGTCGATCGAGGTACGCAATGACCTTGACTTTGCTATCGTCAATATCAGGTAGGAAGTGAATCATATCCAGGTATTGATCGCCACGACTTTCCAGGTAGACCGTTTGCCAGATTCCCCGCGCATTTCCGTAGCCTTGCTTGCCATAAAGGGTGAAATCCCGGCGCACGTCATCGGCCTTGATCACCAGGTGTTGATCTTTGCCATATTCTATAAAGGGGGTCAGATCGAATGAAAAAGGAGTATAGCCGCCTTCATGGGTTCCCAGCAGTTTACCATCTAACCAGACGGTCGTTTTCCAGTCGGAAGCCCCGATGACCAGGTGAGTGTGCTTGCCTTGCCAGGAAGGATTTACTCTGATCACCCGGTGATACCACCCGATATCTGCGTCATCCGATACTTCGGACAAAGCAGATCCCCAGGAGAAAGGGACCAGTATTTTTTTATCATACGCTGTCTGGGTCTGCCAATCGTCACTTTCGCCCTGGTCTTGCGGATCAAATCTAAAATCCCAGTATCCATTTAAATTCTCCCAGACAGTGCGTTCGAAATCCGGACGGGGATGTTCGGCCAGTGGAATCGTCTGACTCTGGGCGAGAATAAATATCATCAGAAATAGAAAGGTAGAAATCGTGCGTTTCAGCATCTCAGTATTATTTTTCACGAAGCTAAAATAAGGAGTTAAAATGATCTCGCAAGAGCGAGAGCCGATCAGTAGAGGTAGGCAGGAAGTAAATAAAAAAAGCCATCCCGTTGGATGGCTCTATTTGAGTAGGAACAGATTAAATTAGCGCTCGACAAACAAAAATTGTACTGACCAAAACCAGAAGTGTTCAGTGGCCTTCGGATCGCATTCGATCTTGTATGGCAAAAAGTTGCATTTGGTCAGAGTGTCTACTCAAAATGGATAAGTTCTGCTCAAGACATATATATTTGATTTAAAGGATTTCTAAAAAAAAGAGAAAAAATAAGTGGACCGCAGACAACCGTAAACCACGGTCCACCATCACACTGAAACCCTAATTAAGGATAAAAATTTTCTTCACATAGATACTTTCATCGACCTTGATGATCATATGGTAAACTCCAGGTGAATAATTATCAAGTTTAAATTTGTATTCCTGCTTATCAGAAAAAGTTGCCGGACCGTCTTGCATCAGATGGCCCATCTGATCAGCCAGAGCCACTGAAATGGCCGCATCTTCTTTCAATTCCAACTTCAGATTTACTTCTTCTCCGGAAGGATTTGGATATACCTTGATATATCGAACCAACTTATCCGGATATCGCACCTGTTGATACAAGCTATACGCCTGGTCGGATGAAATCCGGCTGATGATCAAATCTGCCCAGGTGCGGCTGCAACCTCCGGAATCGGTTATTTTAAGGGTATATGAACCAGCTGGTACATAGTACAGGTCCTCCTCGGTCGAAACCAGCTGCCCATCCAGATACCACTCGAAACTATATGGAGCGGTACCTCCGGCTGCCGTAATGTTAATCGCACCGTCTGACAATTGGTCTGTCTCGCTTATGGTCAAACCGGAAAGTAATGTGAGTGGATCAGGTTGACAAAGGTGGAAGGTTTGATTGATGATGCATCCTGCTTCTGTCAATCCAGTCACGGTGTATGTACCAGTCGTAAGGTCTTCTGCTGTAGGACCAAATTGCTCTTCTGTCGTATTCCACCTTAAATGGTAAGGCGCATTTTCTTCGGGCAAAATCAAACTTATGCTTCCATCAGACCCGCCAAAGCAAGAGGGTTCGGTTATTTCTGCCATTATTTCAAATGGCTCAACGGTCACAGTCCAACTGATTACGTCGAAATCACCGGTTTCATATGAAATGAAGAAAACTATTTCAGTTTCTCCTATTGGGAAGATGCTGCCACTGCAAAGACCACTTACCTGGGTGATTTCATATGCAATGGAGGTATCGACTGACGGAAAGCTGTAAAAGTAGGGTGTACATGCTGTGAGCGTCGTGTCTTGACAACATGGATATTCAATTGTATCACATTCGGCATTCTCAAAAATCACAACACTGGCAGAACTTGTACATCCACCAGGGGCGGCCACTGATACGACATAAGTACCTGCCTTGCTGATCAGTATCGAGTTGCCATTTATCTCTTCTATCATTCCGTTTTGAGTTGACCAGGTAACCGTAGTCCCGGTTGGATTGGCAATGCTGACCGTGATTTCATTAAAGGCATTGCAATTCAAAGTCTGATCCTCTGAAACGGAGATCTCAGGACCAATTCCCTCCTGGAACACAAATACAGAGGCACTGGCAGCACAGCCTGTTGCCGTATTTTCAGCAAAAACAGTATAAGTGCCTGGACTACCCGCCGTTATTACCGAAGTATTGGTGCTTCCAATGATTTGTCCATCCGTAGTTGTCCAATTAAATACCACATTGGTAGCGTCTGAAACCATGGCCTCGATCTGGGTCGATCCTCCGCATGCTATGGGGTATCCATCCGGTCCAAGATCGATGACCAGACCACTACTGGTCACTACCAGGGTATCACTGCCGGAGCAGCCATTGGTCTGATCTTCAACCGATACGATGTAGGTGCCAGCGGTTTCAATTAAGAAATGATCCGTATTGGTAGCAACTACCTGCCCCCCAGAAGTCCAGATGATACTGTAATTGGTGCCTCCCGCTATCTGGACGGTTACATCATAAGTCTCACCACATCCCAGGATCTTATCCGGTCCGAGATCCACTAACAGTCCAGATCCGCCAACGGTAATCGTGTCACTTGCTGTACATCCTCCCTCCTGATCGGTTACGGATGCGACGTATGTGCCAGGAGCATTGAGCGTGAACTGATTGGTACCGGTAGCCAGGATTTGACCGGAGAGCGTCGTCCAGGTAGCCTGAAGTCCGGAAGCTCCGGAAATCTGAGCTTCAAGATCGATTGATTCTCCACAATTGGTGGAAGAAACCACAGCGATTTCCAAGGACACTGCGGATCCGCTAACCTGCAACGTATCGGTGAGCAGGCAACCGGCTTGCTCGTCACTTCCTACCGCAACGTAAATACCGGGAGTTGTAATCGATATTTGTGCGGTATTTTCGGCAAAAATACTTCCATCGAAATACCAATCAATGGTTAAACCGGTTGCGCCATTAATCTGCGCACTGGCGTTAAAGCTGTCACCGCAATCGAGGTTTACCTCGGAGTTGCCATTTATTGTCAAAGTGGGTCCACCCGATACGAAGAGCTCATCGCTACTGAAACAGCCCAACTGTTGATCGGTGACCATTACGCTGTAGGTACCTTCCTGGTCGACGATAATTGACGATCCTGTGATTGAACCAACAATATGACCATCACTTGTTTCCCAGGCATAGACAGGATTATCCGTACCCGCTACCTCGGCTGAGATGGTCAACATACCCTGGCAATCAAGATTTTGGTCTGGTCCCAGGTCCACATTAAGACCTGAACCTTCCACTACGATGGTATCTTTTCCGGAACATCCGGATAGCAGGTTGAGAGCGATGGCGATGTACGTTCCCGGCTCATCAATGGCTATTTCATGTCCGATAATGTCTCCGAGGATGTTTCCACCTTCGGTGGTCCACTGTATTTCCAGATTCAGGAGACTGCCTGGGCTTTGTGTCTGCAGTAGTATCGTGTCATTACATCCAATTATCGTGTCCGGACCAAGATCTAAATCAATAGGGGACTCTCCAAAAATGCGAATGGTGTCAGAGATGCTGCATCCCAAAATGGGATCCACAATTGTGGCAATATAGATGCCAGGTAGATCAATGGTGACCTCAAGACCTGTACTGGAACCGAGAATGTGACCGTCCGGAGTGCTCCAGCTGGGCAATAGATTGATTCCTGCCGGAAGGGTGGCACCAATGGTGAGTGAGCCACCACAGGCAAGCGTGAGGTCTGCTCCGAGATCAATATCCAGGAGACTGACTTCGCCGGTAACCTGTACGGTGTCAGAAGCAATACAGTTAGTGAGAATATTCGTCGCTACGGCCACATACGTTCCCGGTTTGTCAATGTCTATATGATCACCATGGTTGCTTCCAAGAATATGGCCACCATCAAGGGCGTGCCAAAGAATGTCAACGTTGAGTAGACTGAGAAGGTCAGCCACCAATGTCAGTTCTCCGTCACATGAAATCTGAAGATCGGCACCGAGATCGATGACAGGAATATCAATGTCTGCGTTGACCACAATTTGGTCCGTATCCTGGCAACCAATCGAGTTGGTGGCAATGGCTGTATACGTACCGGGTTGGTCGACCGTAATGGTTTGTCCGTTCGAACTACCTAGAATATTTCCATCCACGGTCAACCAGTTGACTAAAATACCGGAGCCGACATTTGCCGAAAGATCGATATCAGCCAAACATCCCAGATTAATATCTGCTCCTAAATTGATTACCGGAAGATTAATATCCGCATTGACAACTATTTGATCGGTATCCTGGCATCCTAAGGCGTTGGTTGCAATGGCAATATATGTTCCGGGTTCATCTACAGTAATTATATTTCCTATGGAGTTTCCTGAAATATGACCATCCAGTGTGAGCCAATTGACGGATACTCCACTTCCTACGTTGGCATTTAGGTTGATATTCGCCAGGCAGCCCAGGTTTACATCTGCTCCCAGGTTTAAGGATGGTAGTGTGATGTCGGCATTTACCGTGATTTCATCCGTCGTTTCACAACCGAGCGCATTGGTTGCAACGGCAATGTAAGTTCCGGGTGCGTTAACGGTGATTGCAGCTCCATTGTGGCTTCCTAAGATCGAACCATCAGATGTTACCCAGGATACCTCAACACCAGTTCCAACATTAGCTTGGAGCGTTAATTGTGAAAGGCATCCCAGGTTAACATCAGCTCCAAGATTTAGCGACGGTAATGAAATATCCGCCGTAACTGTTACGATCTTGGTAGATTCGCATCCCGTGGCCGGGTTCAGGGCAGTGGCAATGTAGATGCCTGGAGCTCCGACTTCTATGGTTTTACCGGAACTGCTTCCAATGATTTGTCCATTGGAAGTGTGCCAGCTTACCTGTATGCCAGCTGCCACATCTGCCGTCACGGAGCGCGAATCCAAACAACCCAAGTTAATTTCTGAGGCTAAATTTATTATTGGTAAATTAATGTCTGCCGATACCAGCACCTGGTCTTCAGAGGTGCAGCCATTGGCATCAGTGACTGTCGCTGTGTAGGTGCCGGGTTCATTGATTGTGGCAATATTTCCTATTGTATTTAAAATGTTACCATCATTGGTGGACCATAGATAATTGTTTGATCCACCCCCACCGGTGACGATAGCGTTTAAGTCTAGCAGGTCCAGACATCCCAGGTCCAGATCGACTCCAAGATCCAATACCGGATCAGGAATCTCCTGCACTGTTACTTCTTCTTCTGCTTCACAACCGTTGCTATCGGTGATTTTGATAAGATGTGTTCCAACCGTGACATCCAATATTTCATCCAGTCCAAGAGTGACCAGGAGGCCATCTAATAATGAGGAGTAAGATCCCGATCCACCTGAAATATTTAGTTCAACTAATCCTGTGGGATTATTACAGTTAATATGAGTTATATCGGGATTGAGGCTTAACGGGGGCGGTTGGTTAATCGTAAAAGTTAACGTGTCAAAAGTACTGGAAAGTAATAGTCGTTCGTCTTCTACGATTAGGGTATAATTTCCTGCAGCCAGGCCGGAAAAACTGATGGCACCGATCAATGCAGTGGTAGATCCCGTTTCATGACCAACCAGATTATAATTGAACGGACCTACACCAACAAGGATAAATGAGGCACTTCCATCTGACATTCCATAGCAACTGACATCTGATTTAAGATTTAGAGTAATTATTGGGGCTTCAGCTCCTAAAGCATTTGCAGATTTTGGTAAAAATAGACCAACTGCAAGAAGCATGTATATGTAAAATTTCTTCATAACTCAAGGGTTTTGAATTTGTATAAATTGTGAACTTTCCCTCGGTTGTATGTTTTTTCTTTTTCTCCGGATCCTTAAGGTTTGCATGTATCAGTGTGTGAATCAGTGTGTGAATTATTTTAATTCCGGAGGTTCTTTTTAAGTATATTTTCAAGTCATAATTTTTAATTTGATAATTGAATTCCAGTCCTCTGACACTGCAGAAGAAAAAATGCTTAGAAAAAGTCAGAGAAATAGCCGGCCAGATTATAGCGGAATTAATTGAAGAATTAATTCAGAAATAATTCCAGAACGGTTGAATCAAACTAAGGGCATAGTCAGGTCAGGTCTGCTGTTGGTGTAAAGAAACGGTT
>JAGQWZ010000191.1 GCA_020436835.1 Saprospiraceae bacterium
GACCAGCCTACCAGACCTTTCTGATCCGTCAGTTATTCGGGGTGAAAGTCAATACGCTGGGTTTTGATCATCTTGCAAACAGGAGGAGTCCTGATGAAGTACATTTTCCGGTTGACTTAAATCAGGTGAGCCAATTTAACCAACCCATACCGGAACATGATCTGATTATTTTTTCTGAGGTAATTGAGCATCTGTTTACTCCGGTAGAGGAAGTGATGGAATTCATTCTTCGTTTTCTCAAACCTGGCGGATATTTAATATTGCAGACACCCAATGCCGTATGCACTTTCAAGCGTTTAAGAATGCTGTTGGGGTACCATCCCTATGAACCACTGCGGGAAACCCGGGATGGACATTTCCGGGAATATACGCTTGCCGAACTGGATGAATTTTTCATTAAAATGCAGATGAAGGTGGTGAAGAAGGATGTTCGGAATTATTTTAATTATCCGGAAAAGTATCAGCAACTCTATCGTTGGATAAATGACTTCTTTCCCTTTGGGTTCAGGGACGGGATCACGTTGATCGGAAGGAAAAAATAGGTCCAACGGATAAAAAAAAAGGACCCCCGAAGAGGTCCCTGGCATTTGCTTTTTGATGCAAAATTATCTTATCTCAACTGGAATGTAGTGGATCCCAGGAAACCGTGATCGGCATATACAAGTACATTGTATAAACCGGATTCCAGGTCACGGTCTGCATCAAAAGACATTTCGATATTTTGGCGATCCTTCAAAGTAGTTTTTGTACGGTCTACGACCTTAATATTTACCGGATCAACCGATGCTACTTCCACCTCCTTGGTAGGTAGCGCCTGAATCGGTTGACCATCTGATTTGGTCAATACCAGATAAATTTCCTCTTCATCCTGAAATTCCTGAGGAACGTCATTAATGTCAAAGGAAATATTAATCGTCTCTGCCCGGTTGGCCTTGGCCGTCAATTTATCATTTTTCTTAGCTGCAGTGACGGTAAAATTGTTTGCAATAAATCCGGCGGGGGCCAAGGTGCGGAGACGACTGACCAACTTTTGATTTTCTTCAGTCATTACGGTCAGTTTTGTATTCAGATCATCCGTTTGTTTCTTTGACATCTCCAGATCTGCACTGATCTCTTCATTGGTGGCGATAAGTTCTTCATTTGTTTCGTTTAACGAAGCAATATCACTCTCCAAATCAGCTTTCAGGGTCTCCAATTGTGCCAGTTTGTCATTAATAGCCTGATTTTCTTCCTCGCTTTTAGCCAGATTCTGTTTGGCAGACCAGACCCGGGCTTTCAATTTATCCACTTCCTTTAACCGGTCTTGCAGGGTGGAGGATAGTGTATCGTTGGTTGAAATTTGCACCTGATAATTGCTGTCAAGCACGGTAAGATCGTTTTCCAGCTTCATTTTTTGCTGATCAAGATCTTCCAGGTTTAATGCCAAATTTGATTTGTCGTTGGCTAAATGAGTCGTCCTGGAACCGTAATAAATTGCTGCTACAAAGGCAACAAAAAATAGAATTCCAAAGACCCAGGTTAATTTCTTGAATACAGACGTATCCGAGGTGTCTTGATACCTTTCATTTTGAAATTTCATAAGTGAATTTTTAAGTTATACAATAAATGAGGCAAAAATTTCCTGAATTAATAAATTAATACAAGAAGGTAGATGTATAACTTATAGACGGGTCTTTGCTTGTTTTATGACTTAATCACGACTATAACGACGCATGTCAGAAAAAAGTTCTATGAGAATGGAAATATTTTTTTGATGCAGGGGTGATCTAATAGATGAAACGATCAGGATAGAAAATCCTGTAAGGATTTGAAAACCAGATGTTTCGCGGTTCAGGCAGCCAGCCTTTTCTCTATTTCGTACTTTAGGATCTCTGGTTCTCCTGATCCAATCCGTACCTTGCTTTTTCGACTTTTGAATCGTATTTCGACCGCATCGAGGCCATGTGCATTATACAACATTCCACCCGGAATAACCCGGATCCCGATGCCATAATACCAGGGATTCCGCACGGGCCTGACCGACTGTATTTCCGAGATGCTGAAGTTGATCGTAATGATTCCGATTCCATATTTCAATTGGATCGTATCATCATTGATTGTCGTTCTTAGTCCATAGAACATTAAAGGAATCAGGATCAATAGAATCTGGATCAGCATAGTCGCATAAAAAGGAAGTGGGGGTGTGGCCGGATCATTTAATCGCATAGAGAGGAAAATTACCACGGCACCCAGCCCAATGATCAGAAACCAGTTCCATTGAAAGTATTCGTATTTACGCATGATTTTCACTATTCCAGAGATTCGGAATTATCCTTTTATTTTATTTGCTAGTTAATATTTTTCAAGCACAATTGCCAGTATGTTGGTCGAAGCCATCCCGCTGTTGATCGCATTTATTCCTTCATTTCCTCGACCAATTCTCCCGGGTGCCCTCCAGCTCAGTAGCATTATGATCAAATGGAAAGAAAGAAACGGTTCGTCTTTTTAATTCCCTTTTATGCTATCAAACCGGGCAGAATGTTACATAGTAATATCTATTTGTTACATCTCAGTAGCGCTTCCTTTAAGATTTGGGAGAGTTTTGGACCATCGCTTTTTTTATTGAAATACCTATGATCAATTCAGATAATTCAGCAACGCCGGCCGCATCGGAACCTTGTCTTTTGAGTGCCCGTGAGAAAGAAGTTTTGCAACTGATCTCTATGGAATATACCTCTAAAGAAATAGCCCGGATGCTATATATCAGTCCATATACAGCAGTCAGTCACCGAAAGAACCTTCTGGAGAAATTTAAGGTAAGAAATACGGCAGGTCTGGTCCGCCGGGGATTTGAATTGGGAATACTTTAAAACATTATAAATCTTAAAACCATAAATCATGAAAACCTTGATTTTACTTTGCGTCACTACGATCTACTTCGTTTCTTCCACCAAAGCCCAACATACCGAGTCTACCACTGATGTGGCTGGAGAAACCGCGATCCTGGGGCAGAATACGGACGTAACCAATAGCTCTTCAATCGGAGTGACAGGAATTGGATATACTGGAGTTCGCGGTATCGGGGTGGGCACTAACGGAGCAGGGGTACTAGGCCAGTCGACGGGTCCGATCGGAGTATTTGGCGTTCAGACGCTAGGGACAAGTATTAATCCCGGAGTTTTGGGGATCACGAATTCTTTTCAGGCCGATGTGTCCGGTGTCCGGGGTGAAATTTCCAGTACCTCGCCAGGTAGTTTTTCTGCCGGTGTCCGAGGGATCAACAAAGGGACCGGAGGAAATGGAGTCGGGGTCTATGGCAGCCATGCCGGTACCGGTTGGGGTGTTTATGGATTTTCAAACGGAACAGGAGTCAGAGGAAGTAGTGATACCGGACTGGGAGTTTTCGGAACCACTGGTTCTACCCAGGCAGATGCTTCGGGTGTACAGGGGGAGATTTCCAGCATTTCTCCGGGGAGTGGCTCAGCTGGAGTGAGGGGCATAAACAAAGGGACCGGTACTTCCGGTATCGGGGTATATGGCACCCATGATGGTACGGGTTGGGGAGTATATGGCCTTTCCAATGGAATTGGAGTCCGTGGACAAAGCGCGCTCGGGACCGGGGTCTATGGAATTCATAACGGTATTGGTGGAACTGCACCTGGTGTTCATGGACGCACATCGTCAGTCGATGCGGGTGCTGTGGCGATCCTGGGCGAGATCACCTCAACACTCTCTGGTGAGGCATCTATTGCCATATATGGCATTAATGAAGGCCTGACTAATCATGGGGGCGGAGTACTCGGTGAACATATGGGGAACGGAGATGGGGTGATTGGAGTGGCCCATGGTTCTGGAGCCGGAGTTCGGGGCATTGGGTCGGACTTCGATTTTTATGCAGCCGGAGTAGGCACTGATTATGGTTCCGCATCATCGAGGAGGTGGAAGAAGAATGTGATCAACATTCCGGATGCATTAGCCAAGGTGGCCCAATTAAGAGGAGTCCTTTTTGACTGGGATGAGGCACATGGCGGAAAACCCGGTATGGGATTTATTGCCGAGGAAGTAGGAGCGGTATTTCCCGACATTGTCCAATTTGAAGAAAACGGTGTCGATGCCATCGGCCTGGATTATAGTAAGATCACCCCGGTTCTGGTCGAAGCGATTAATACCATGCGTGCGGAATATCTCCGGCTTTTTGAGGAGCAGAACAGGCTAATTGCCCAACAGAAGGAAATAATCACTGAGCTCAATTTGAAGCACCAAAAATCGAAATACGAAGCCGCCGGCAGATAAGTCTATAGGATACCGGCTTAAATAATTGGCGACCTATTCAATCAGGCAGCTTGGTTACGCAGGCTGCCTGCACCATTATAAAAAAACCGGGGAATGCCATCGGTAGTGCAACCAGTTTTTTTGAGCACATAAGATTCGATGTTACATAATCGGAGCTAATTGTTACATCTGAGTAGCTTTTCTTTTCCGGTTCCGGAGAACTTTGACTCATCACATTTTCTATGAAATGCGTCCCGGAATCCATCAGGTCCCGGTTCTCCCGCCGGGTTCACTTAGACATTAAATACTTCTGTAAATCTTAAAGCTACCAGTTATGAAAGCATTGCTTCTGATATTTATCACCAGTTTCTCCATTTATTCCTCCAACGCCCAGCATACCGAGTCGACTACCGATGATGTTGGCAAGACCGCTATTTTTGGTGAAAATACGGATGCCACCAGTACCGCATCGATCGGAGTGGCCGGTCGTGGCTACACCGGAGTCTTTGGTATTGGTCTGGGGGCCAGTGGCGCCGGGGTAATCGGACAATCCGCCGGTCCCATTGGTGTTTTCGGTGAGCAGACGATGGCCAACAGCCTCAATCCGGGTGTGCTTGGGGTTACGAATTCAAATAGAATTGGGGCATCAGGAGTGCGGGGAGAAATTACGAATACTTCCCCTGGAAGTCTTTCTGCCGGTGTACGGGGGATCAACCAGGGAACCGGAGGCGTGGGTAGCGGAGTCTATGGCAGTCACGCAGGATCTGGTTATGGAGTATATGGTACGGCAGTGGATGGCTCTGGCGTGATTGGATTGTCCTTTGGATCCTCCGGCGTGGGAGTGACTGGCGGGGGTACTGCTTTTGATTTTTATGCTTCCGGTGCGGGCACGGATTATGGCTCCGCATCATCGAGGAGGTGGAAGAAGAATGTGATCAACATTCCGGATGCGTTAACCAAGGTGGCCCAATTGAGAGGGGTCCTCTTTGACTGGGATGAGGCACATGGCGGAAAACCCGGTATGGGATTTATTGCCGAGGAAGTAGGAGCGGTATTTCCCGACATTGTCCAGTATGAAGAAAATGGTGTGGATGCCATCGGTCTGGATTATAGTAAGATCACCCCGGTTCTGGTCGAAGCGATTAATGGCATGCGTGAGGAATATCTCCGGTTGATTGAGGAGCAGAACCGGTTGATCGCCCAACAGAAGGAAATGATCACCGAGCTGCATGTAAAGCTCCAAAAATCGAAATACGAAGCTGCCGGCAAATAAGTATCCGATAGGATACCGGCTTAAAAAAAATGACGGCCTATCCAATCAGGCAGCCTGGTTACGCAGGCTACCTGCACTATTTATGGAAATCCGGGGAAGCCGGCAGCTGAAGGAATCCCTGACTTTTTTTCACAGCATTTATTGGTGCAGCACTGATCAAAGATTATTCTTATTTTTTTGTGAGAATACGGGAGGCCAAATCGCTCATCCCACCCAAATTCCATTTAAAAATCGAACCATAAAGATCACCTGAAAAACAAGATTGATTCCAATCAATAAAAAAGTACTCCAACGTGAAAGACTGGTACTTCCGGACTTCATCAACATGAAAAGACATGCGTAGAAGGTGACAGATGTATATAGAAGAAGGGTAACGATATGGACAAATGAGCGAAAAAGAAACCAATAAAAGAAAATAATTAAGAAGAAAACCAATGTTTGCTTAATCGTAGTCTTAATCTCAGATCGAAGGTAAAAATTGAATGCAACGATGATAAAAGGGACAGCAAAAACATAGCGGTTTAGACTTGCCAGGGTACCTCCCTTGATTAAGAGCGATAAGGCAGCCATTCCACCAAGGTATCCAAAAGATAATGCAACTTCTCTTGGAAGTGGCGTACTGGGTAGACCACGCTTTTTAAACAAATACAACAATAACGTAATGCCAGCTGCCGCAGCAACAAACAAGGCGATACCATCAAGCCGTATTATGAATCCACCGGCCCAGGAGGTCAACGGTAAATTAGGAAATTGTAGTCTATTACCCCAGTTCTCTTGAATGCTTATGAATTCAAACCAGCGGCCTGTATCCTGATACTGGATCCAGGCGACAATCAGGACGGCAAATACTGTAATAGCCAGGTAAAGCCCAGTTCGCACTAACACTTCACGATATTTCTTTACCGTAATTAACTCCGTAAGCACTAGTGCCGGTAAAAGAATTATAAACACAGGTCTGGTCAATGTGCTAAAAAATATACCTGTCAAGACCCATGAGGTCCTTTGAGTTTTTAATCCATACAAAATCAAACATGATGAGGCAAAAAAAAGCGATTCCGTATAAGGTAAATAAAAGAAAATAAACGAAGGAATAGACAGATAGATGCACGTTTCCAGTAGTGATGCCTTTAATTGCTTCATCATTAAATAGAAGAATATTAGGAAAACGAAGCCATTGAGACATGAAATTCCCAGTGGATTAAGCATAGACCATTTCCACAGCAAAGGAAATAGAGGAAAGAAGGCAACTCGATAATCTTGATATCCATTTTTTGCAATAAACTGATAGTGATGTGTATCCCAGTTAACTAAGTTCTCAGGAGTAAGTAAATTTTGAAACCAAATGAAATCTAAACATATTAAAACACCTGCCATCAGCAGCAGATATGGAAAGATTACAAAAATGGGTTCAGTTCGATGTGCGCTTAGATTTATCATACGCAATAATACTGAGTGAGATGAATGGACTTACTACCTGCGAAAATTCGAATCAATTTTAAAAAGCTACGGCGAGTATTTACAACGAAGAAGGGGGTAAAAAGTCGCCAGAATTTGTCACTAGAATTAATGGGTTCATCCCCTAATTACTCTCTCCACTGCAAAGCGGATCCTTCCATCGCGTTAAATCCCTCCCCCGAAATCACACTGACATAAGGGTGCCTTCCCCTGACACCTCGGATCGAGGCACATCCCACCTCGCCTTTTTTATTGACGGCGACAAATTTGTCATCAAAGTCTCCCTTATCCAGTCCACCATTGATCTCAACGATTCGTTGACATGCCGCTTCACAAGCTTCCTGGGGCGTCATGCCTTGCAACA
>JAGQWZ010000192.1 GCA_020436835.1 Saprospiraceae bacterium
AACACCTGACAGGGCTTGGAGCGAATCACGATATCATCAAGGAAATAGAGAAGATCGGACATCTGGGACCCACCAAAACCTCTGTTTACTATATTATAGTCGGGAAACCTTTCCGCCACGTCTTTCCACATCCTGATACTGGAGCTTCCGGTAAATATGATCAATCCATCTGTGGACTTTAACTTTTCTGACTTCATCTCTTCGATATCCTTCGAAAAACGCAGGGGATCCTGTGCCATTAACTGAAATACACAATGAGTGATCAGGATCGTCAGAAAAAATTTAATGATGCGCTGCATGACCGGACTGAAATTAAAGAATTAAGAAAAAATTAATACCTCAAGGGGGTAAAATACCGTCCTCAAGGTATAAATAATAAGAGGAATGGAAAGCACAAGAGAAAAAAGAAGAAGCAGAAATTACCGGATTATTGCCATCGTTGTTTCCCTTGCTATTCATCTGAGCCTGGCATGGTATCTTTACGGAGTGGAGGGCGATTCCCTTCCTGATGAGCATGGATCTGCCGTTACAACTGCTAACCTGCTAATTGACTCAAAATAATCCGTGCAACTGGCTTGAAACACTGTCAATTACACTTCCCAAATCTTCGGGATTATTGATGAAGTCAACATCATCTGCATTGATGATCAACAATTTTCCGTGATCGTAGCTAGTGATCCACTCTTCGTACCGATGATTTAATTTTTTAAGGTAGTCCAGACTCATGTTACCTTCATAGTCTCTTCCTCGTTCATGAATCCTGCTCACCAGGGTTTGAATGTTGGCACGCAGGTAAATAAGAAGATCAGGCGCACTAATCTGAGATGCCATCGTGTTGAAAAGGTCAAGGTAATTTTGAAAATCTCTCGAAGACATCAATCCCATTTCATGCAAGTTAGGGGCGAAAATGTGTGCATCTTCATAGATCGTCCGGTCCTGAATAACGGTATTTTCCCCTTCAATGATCTTTAGAACCTGTTTATACCGGCTATTGAGAAAGTAAATCTGCAGATTAAAGGCCCATCGCTTCATGTCATTGTAGAAATCCGCCAGATAAGGATTGTCATCCGCATCTTCATAGTGTACATGCCAATTAAAATATTTTGCCAATTGGGTGCTCAGTGTGGTTTTTCCGGCACCGATGTTTCCCGCTACCGCGATGTATTTAGGTTTGAAAGACATGAATTCTGTTCGTCAATGGTTTTTCCAACGCACAAAATACAACTATATAGCATTACTATCGTTGAATTAGAGTTGATGAAACATCTTTGACTTTTTATTGACTTTCTGGGTAAAATTTGAGCGTATAAGATGCACCATTAACCCGCCAGATTGGATCTTGATATTGCAAGCTCAGCGATAAACGTGGTTGAATTTGTAGATTTGACCGAAGAAAGAGATAGTTTAGTCTTTATTGTTATGATCAAAGTAGATGATGCGCTTATATTGAAGCTGGAGAACTTGGCCCGATTACAACTGAATCAGTCGGAAAGAGCATCTCTAAAGGAAGATCTGGAAGCAGTGTTGCAAATGGTGGAGAAACTGGGAGAAGTTGATACGGAAGGAGTGGAGCCACTTCGTCACATTACCAGAGCAGAGGCCGATTTGCGTGAAGACACCGTGAAAGGACAGCTTACTGTCGAGCAAGCATTGCTGAACGCACCGGTCAGAGAACCTCCCTTTTTTAAAGTGCCTAAGGTCATAGATCGTTCATAAAATAATTAAGATGGATGCACAACCCGTAATCTCCGTAAGAAATTTGACGAAAACCTACCAGATGGGGTCTACCACTGTTCGGGCCTTGCAGAAGATTGATCTGGATATTTTTCCCAATGAATTTGTCGCCCTGATGGGGCCCTCCGGGTCGGGAAAATCAACCCTGATGAACTTGTTAGGTTGCCTGGATACTCCTACGGAAGGAGAATATTTTTTGAGTGGTGAGAATGTCGCTGAAATGGATGACAATGAGCTTGCCAATATCCGAAACCGGAAAATTGGTTTTGTATTCCAGACATTCAATCTTCTACCGCGTCTTTCCGCGCTGGAGAATGTGGCCTTGCCTTTGGTTTATGCTGGTATTTCAAAGGAAAAGAGATTGGAGCGATCAGGCGCTGTGCTTGAGACCGTCGGTTTGGGCGACCGGGTCGATCATAAGCCGAACGAATTATCCGGTGGTCAAAGACAGCGGGTTGCGGTGGCCCGGGCCATGGTCAATGATACAAAGATCATACTTGCAGATGAGCCGAACGGAAATTTGGATTCAAAGACCTCGGAAGAAATCATGGAGATGTTTGAGAACCTGCATCGTGCCGGAAATACCATCATTCTGGTAACGCACGAGCCGGATATTGCTGAATATGCTCACCGGGTCGTAAGACTCAAGGACGGAATGGTGGAAAGTGATGTCCGGAATGAAGACAAAGTGGTTCAATAAATGCTTAACACCTGATTCCACACCTCAAGCTGTTTCCTGACGTCATCACTCCTTTTTGGTACCTTTGCTGGTGTTGCAGACTTAGCACATGAAGATCTATACAAAAAAAGGAGATGCAGGTAAGACCTCACTGTTTGGGGGTGGTATCTATTCCAAGGATTATATTCGAATAGAAGCCTATGGTACGATCGATGAGCTCAATGCAAACCTTGGGTATCTGAGAGATCAGCTGTTGAATGAACATGACTCCAATTTGATTTTGCGTATACAGAACTTACTTTTTAATATAGGAGCAAATCTGGCTACGAAACCGGGTAAATCACCTCCGTTTCCTGCTTTGGATCCAGGATTTACTCTCGAACTGGAAAGTGAGATAGACCGCATGGACCTGGAATTAGCACCACTTCAGAATTTCATACTTCCCGGAGGACATCCTGTGGTTTCCTGGTGTCATGTTTGCCGCACCATGTGTCGCCGGGCCGAAAGAAGATTAGTCACGCTGGCTACTCAGGAATCGGTCGATTCAGGAGCTATCATTTACTTAAATCGTCTTTCAGATTACCTATTTGTGCTCGGAAGAAACATCGCCAGGCAAAAAGGTGTTAAAGAAGTAACCTGGCAAGGCCTGGAAAAAAAGCAATGACTCTGAATAATCGCAAGGACATTCTGGTATACGTTATTACGTTGGGTACGATACTCCTGATTAGCCTTCTCTTTCCCAATACCTTGAGATTTAAATATGAATTTGAGGAGGGCAAAGTCTGGAAGTATGAAAACCTGATTTCGCCGTTTGACTTTGGAATTAAGAAGCCCCAGCGGGAAATTCAGGCGGAGTATGCCCGTATTGACAGCACATTCCAAAACTACTACCAGAAGGATGATCAAAAAATTGATGCGGTTATCCAGGCTTTTCAAAACGATTTCTCCAAGACGATAAGTGATCAGACCGATGCCAATCTGGATCCTGTGAAAGCCAATCAGGATACCTACAAGACTTTCGGGGTCAGTTTGTTACGTAAGTATTATTCACTTGGTATTGTAGATCTGGATAGTCTTAAAAAGACGGCCGATCTTAATCGAATGCACGTGCTCATAGGTGATGAACTTACAATTATTAATCCACTGCATGTCGAACAGGTTAAAAATCAAATTCGGAGTGATCTGTCCGGATCGACCATTCCGCAAATATCTTTTTTATATCCTTTACTGGCCCGGCATATTCATCCAAACATTTACTTCGATCCCGAGCTCACTGGTAAGCTTCTCGCTGCAGAAAAGAATAAAATTGCAATCACGCGCGGTAAAATATCCAGGGGAGATATGATCATAGAGCAGGATGCTGTGGTGACGCCTGAAACGGCACAAATCCTGGAATCATTCAGAGATGCTTATGAACATCAGGTAGCCCAAAATAAGTCATCCTGGTTTGTCTGGAGTGGTTATTTCTTGTTGATGTTGCTATTATTCGGAGTCTTTACTTTCTATTACTGGCAGTGGCTTGAAGGCAGTACTTATGGTCTGAAAACGCACTTGTTCATCCAGCTGGGATTTATCGTATTCGTATTCCTGAGTTATCTGGTAGAGCGAAACGGAACGTTGAGTATCTACATGGTTCCGTTCTGTATTGCTCCAATTGTATTGAAGGCCTTCTTTGATGACAAGGTTGCCTTTTCTGCTTATGTGGTTTTGATTATTTCAATTGCCCTGCTTTTTGGTTTTGGATTTGAATTCGTTCTGCTGCAAATAGCTGCCGGACTGGTTGCCATTATAAGCAACAAAGTAACGCGATATTGGTCGCCATTTTTTCGTTCTATTCTTTTGATAGCCCTGACCTATAGCGTTGGCTATTTTAGCCTGACCATGATCAAGGAGGGAACGATTGGAGCTATTACCTGGAGTGAGTATTCCTGGTTTATCATTAACGTTGTTCTGGTCTTGCTGGCATATCCATTAGTTCCTTTGTTAGAAAGGATTTTTGGTTTTACAACAGCCATATCACTTGCTGAACTGGGAGATCTTAATCGACCACTGCTCAAGGATTTGTCTTTCAAGGCCCCCGGCACTTTTCAACATTCTTTGCAGGTCGCCAACATAGCCGAAGCCGCTGCCGAAGCCATCGGAGCCAATTCGCTACTATTGAGGGTCTCTGCGCTTTACCACGACATCGGTAAAATGGAAAATCCGGAAATTTTCATCGAAAACCAAAGTGATTATAATCCTCACCAGAAATTAACCCCGGAAGAAAGCGCCAGGAAGATCATCAATCACGTAGCGGCGGGAGCAGGCATGGCCCGGAAAGCCAGGTTGCCTAAGCCGGTCATTGATATGATAAACAGTCACCATGGTACGACCAGGGTGGAATACTTCTACAAGGCATCGGAAGCTGCTGGAGAAGGAAATGTGGATAAATCAGTCTTTACCTATCCCGGTCCCAAACCAGTCACCAGAGAAGAAGTAATCTTGATGCTTGCAGATAGTATTGAAGCGGCATGCAAAAGTTTGAAGAATCCTACGGAGAGTGATATACACCAGATGGTTGACCGAATTCTTGGACATAAAAACGCATCCGCTCAGTTTGCAGATGCCAAAATTACTTACCGCGAAATGGAAATGATTCGTGACTCCTTCAAAAAGGTGCTAAAAGGTATCTACCATATCCGGGTTGAGTATCCCGAAGAAAAACTGGAAGTCAGCCCAAATAATTAAGTCCGGGCTATCCGGAGAGATGGAAATCGCAAACTGGCCCAGTAAAACAGGCCAAATATTATTAGACTATAGATCACATTAGCCATTAGCGTATTCCAGAAGAAAGGGATACCGGCGAGATATGCGGCAGACAGACCGGAAATATCTTTTGGGTACATCGGATCAAAGAGGAAAGATCCAAAATTACTGATCAGGAAGAATATCAATGAAGCGAGAATCGAAGCAGTCAGCACCCGACTACCGGTGAATTTACCTAGCAAAGTCTGCCCGGTTATAATCAAGGCCATCATGCCTATATAAACGAAGATCATATATTGGGTGAACCAGACAAATTCAGGATGGTAAGCAGAGTAAACCCAATTGTTTAGCACCAGGTCGCTGATCCAGAGCGCCATCAGTGGCACCAGAAATGCCCATACTTGTTTCCTGAAATAGAAGGCACCAAAAAGTCCCACTGCACCCACTGCGGTGAAATTATGCCAATGGGGTAATAATCTGCTCAACACAGCAATGATAATGAGCACAATGCCTATCGCAATTTTGTTGCCTCCGGTCCTGTTCATTTTCTCTTTTTTTTGCAAAACTAAGTTAAACATTTGAAAAGCACAAAGTTGTGTGGGGATAAAGCCTTCAGCAATTTACGTATTCAAAAAAATTGTCATGGTTTTTGCTATGAAGAAACAAATAGGTCTATTAACCAAACCACACCTAGGATCTCATGGCTCTAACCGGCTGTGGGATCTTTTTATTTTACTTCATATGATCAGGGCATTCGATCTGAGAAAGCCTCCGTAATTATTCCTGGTCCGGGTTATCCAGATCTTTTCTCGTCCATGTTTTGATTCCGGGAGGGATTTCCCTTGTATAATGTGAGGGCCTTTGTATTTTTGGGCGTCTTAGCCGGTAGTAGGGATTTGGACAGCTGAGTTTCCAATCAAATCAGCATGACGAATCTCCTGCTACCAGATATAGCGGGCGGCGCATATACTTTTCTGTTTTAAAGTGCATGCTCATCAATTGAGGATCCTGATCGCTGAGATTTTCAATCTCACATTAAAATCCTCAAATTAAATAGTAAGTGATTCTAAATCAGTCGAATGAAAAAGATTCTGCCATTATTTGTTCTCCTGGGCTTTGCACATTTATCCACAACGGGACAGGTGGATCGTTGGCAACAAAAAGTGGACTACCGCATGCAGATTCATCTGGATGTCGAAACACATCAGATCACCGGGAAGCAAACTCTTTTCTATTTTAACAACTCTCCCGATACCCTGGATCGAATATTTTATCACCTCTATCTTAACGCATTTCAACCAGGAAGCATGATGGATGTCCGGTCCCGAAATCTTCCCGATCCCGATGCAAGGGTGAGCGATCGCATCAGTAAATTGAAACCGGATGAAATCGGATATCTAAAAGTTTTAAGTCTCAAACAGGATGGAATGAAAGTGATCCACCATACAGAGGGCACTATCCTTGAAGTGGCGTTACCAAACCCGATGGCACCCCATAGCGTAACCGTGCTGGAAATGGATTTTGCCGGTCAGGTTCCCATCCAAATTCGCAGAACCGGACGGGATAATGCAGAAGGGATCTCCTACTCGATGGCTCAGTGGTATCCCAAGTTATGTGAGTACGATTACCAGGGATGGCATGCGGATCCCTATGTTGCCCGGGAATTCTACGGTGTATGGGGAAATTATGATGTTCAAATCACGCTCAATCAAGCATATACCGTTGCCGCCACCGGTATCCTGCAGAATGCGGATGAAATAGGCCATGGATATACTTCTGCAGAGGTCAGGCATAAACGAAAGGATGAGCTGACCTGGCACTTCATAGCCCAGAATGTGCATGATTTTGTATGGGCCGCAGATCAAGAGTACACCCATACTCACATCCTGACAGAAGATGGCACGATGCTGCATTTCTTTTACCAGGAAAATGAAAGAAACAAAGATGCCTGGGAGGCGGCACCAGCCATTCTCGCCCAAGCCTGGTCCTACATAATCAAAAGGTTTGGACCTTATCCTTATGGTAGTTATTCCTTCATTCAGGGTGGAGATGGGGGTATGGAGTATCCCATGGCCACATTGATTACCGGTGCCAAACGAAGCATAGGAAGTCTGGTGGGGGTCTCCGTGCATGAATTGATGCACAGTTGGTACCAAATGATGTTGGCCACGAACGAGAGTCTATATGCCTGGATGGATGAAGGCTTTACCACCTTCGCAAGTACCGAGGTCATGAATGAATTGCGACGGACCAACTCTATTCCGGGCAACTATACTCCTATGCCCTTTGTAGACCTGTACAATGGTTTGCGCAATCTTATAAAATCAGGTCAGGAAGAACCGCTTTCCACCCATGCGGACCATTTCAGCACCAACTATGCCTATGGAAGTGGCTCGTACACAAAGGGTGCTGTATTTCTTAAACAACTGGAATATATCGTTGGAGAGGAAGTGTTTAATAAAGCCCTGTTACGATACTATTATGACTGGAGGTTTAAGCATCCAAATGCTGAAGACTTTTTACGAGTCTTTGAGAAAGAAGCAAAGATGGAGCTGGACTGGTATCTCAAATATTTCATCGAAAGTACGCGCGTGATTGAATATCTGATTGACGACATCAAAGCGGCTGAACAACAGACGCTGGTCACTTTGAAACGTCTGGGTCCTATGCCAATGCCGATAGATGTGGAGGTCACCTATAAAGATGGATCAGTCAGCAGACACACCATACCCTTAAGGATGATGCTTGGTGCAAAGAAAATGGATTTGGGTCAGACCTTTAAGGTGGAATCTGACTGGCCCTGGACCAATCCCACTTATGTTTTGTCGCTGGATAGCCCTATTGATAAAATTAAATCTGTCCGCCTGGATCCCAGTTTACGTCTGGCTGATTTTGATTTGGAAAACAACTTCAGGGAATTGGAAGAAAACTAAGGTCCGGTATTCAGGTGGTATTGTCAGTGTAAAGCGTAGCGTCGTAGTGCTCTACTTTCCTCTTATAGCAAATCAGCGGTCATAAATCCCGATATTTGATGAGCAACCAACCTGCAGTCAGTAATAAAACGATGTAGATGATACTGGTTATAATCGCTTCCTGGCTGTTCAAATTCATGCTCCTGTTTGTTTGTTCAGCCAGATCCTGGGTTATAGCGACATCACCCAATGGAATGGGAGTAAGGTCTTCAAAGGAGTTGGCCGGATAGAAAAGCATGGATCTGCCATCGAATATTCGGCGATGCATCAACCACCGGATCATTGGCTCGAGGAAGATTGTGTAAGCAAAGTACAGAAATACAGACATAGCAGTCTTTCTGTTCAGCGTGGCTGCGATGATTCCCAGTGTCATATAGCCTGTACACATCAGAAAAAATTTGGGGATCATGATCATTCGATCGGTCATCCCGAAACCACTTTCAGGAACCTGATTGGCCCAACCGAAAATAATGGCCCAAATCGAGAAATATGCGGTAGAAAGCAATGCCAGGAGAAGAAGGTAGGTTACTTTGCCCCAATAGAGTTTACTACGGGTCAAGCCACTGATGATGTTTTGACGAAAAGTCTTTTGCGAAAATTCACTGGTGAAGATATAGATGGCGAAAAACCCCCAGAAAAAATAGACCAACCAACTTCCGGAATAGGCCAGAAATGACCATACGGTAGGGAACTGGACCAGCACCTGTGCGCTTAGACCCGGTACACTGATCTTCATCGACTGGACGGCAGCCAGCTGGAGAGGAAGCAGGAGAAGGTAAAGCAAACTAAGGATCTGAAAGACACCGCTTTTCCTGAATTTAAACCATTCCAGTTTTAATTGATCGAACAAGCGTTATTGTTTTTTAATAATGTCAAGAAATTCTGATTCCAGGCTATGCTTTTTCACCACTAGCTGAGATAGAGCCACTCCCTCAGCCATGAGCATTTTGTTTAGCTGTGCACTACTGAAGGATGGAGCCACCTGGATTTCATATCTCGCATCCTTGATCAAAGGATTAAATTGGGGGAACAGCCGCTGCAGCACCTTACCTAACTGATTCATATCTTCTGCCTGCAACTGCAGGGTGATCTCGCCGGAAAGAATGGAGCCCACCGGTCCCTTGGCCAGTAGCTTGCCCTTTCTAAGAATGGCGACGTGCGAACAGACTTTCTCCACTTCGTCAAGAATATGACTGGCCATAATGATCGTCTTTCCGTTATGGGCAATTTCTAGCAGAGTTGATCTCACATCAGCAATGCCTTCGGGATCCAGCCCGTTTGTAGGTTCGTCCAGGATCAAGACTTCCGGATCTCCGATCATGGCCGCCCCTATCGCCAGTCTCTGTCGCATTCCCAGTGAGTAGCCGGCAAATTTTGATAATCTCCGTTCCTTCAGTCCTACCAACTCAAGAATAGCATCGAAATTATCCTCATTGCTTCCCTTTATTTGTCTAATGATAGATAGATTATCATCGGCATTTAGATAGGGATAAAAGTTGGGTGTTTCCAGGAGTGCACCCAGATATTTCCTTACTTCCGGTCCCTTTTGATCTTCGAACCACTGAAAATGTCCTGAATCAGGTCGGATTATTCCTAATAGCATGCCGAGGAAGGTAGTTTTACCACTGCCGTTTGGTCCCAGAATACCCCATACCTGGCCAGAGTGCACCTCCAGGTCAAGTGATTGTACCGCTTGAATTTGTCCGAAGGATTTAGAAAGAGATTGAACTGCCAGGATTTTCATCAAGCGAAAGATAGTTCGAAACCCTCAAAGTATGGCACTTTATTGCCTAAAGTGTGATTTGTATCTACCGGTATTGAAAGTGAATACTCTTTCCGAGCAACCTATGCCTAAACACTGCATGTTAGTTGTTGAGCTTCCTTATCTTGTATTTATATTTTGAAATGGTTTGGGTCAAATACTGAAAATCGAACAACTCCGGGTGCTTTTCAACAGCGACAATGGGCAGTCTATCGGATTGCAAGATATTTTTTTAGAACTTGATGAGGCGGAGATAGGGTTGATTTTAGGAAAAACCGGAGCGGGGAAATCAACGTTGCTGCGAACCATCCTCGGTACCTTGAGTCCGAACGCAGAAATAGCGAGTGGATCAACAGTTCTTGTAGGAAATCAAAATGTGGTCACCGCTTCCAAAAAACAAAAAAGAAAACTTTATCAGGGCATTCTTTCCAATATGCCTCAAAATCCTTTGTTAGCGCTCAATCCGACTCTGACTTGTGGCCGCCAGGTAGCAGAGGTATTGCCCGGAAATGCGAAAGAGAAACGCCAATCCGTCCTAAATCTATTTGAAAGAGTAAGTTTGCCTCAGGGTAGTGATCTATATGATGCTTATCCGCATCAGGTATCCCTGGGTCAACTTCAGAGGGTAAGCCTGGCCATGGCACTGGCTTCCGGCCCAAAGCTTATTCTGGTGGATGAACCCTTTTCATCCCTGGATCCCGGCACCACCGAAAAGCTGGTCAGTTTATTCGAGAAAATAAGAGATGAAGGCATAGGCTTCCTCATGATCACACACGATTTGGAGCAGGTAGATCGCTTGGCCGACAAATGGATTTGGCTCGACAAGGGTAAAATTATAGCAGAGGGAAAAACTTCTTTATTTGAAAAGGAAATGCACTTGCCCGAACAAGTGCAACGGGTCATCAAAGCACATCAACATGTAAAATCCCAGCGTGTTGATGATATAATTCAAAATAGCATACCATTGATTTCACTCCGGTCAGTAGCGTACCGGTATCTTAATCGCAGCTTTCTGAGTTTCCGCTCCCGGGAAATCAAATACGCATTAAAGGATATTGATCTGGACATCTATCGGGGTGAGGTATTAGGAATCGTCGGCACATCCGGAAGTGGTAAAAGCACTTTGGTTAAAATCATTGGAGGCTTACTAAATGATTATCAGGGCGAACGTATTTCGTTTCTACACGATGGTCACTATTTCGACCATGTGCAATACATAATGCAGGACGCTGCCACTGCTCTACCTCCGAGGAGATCCATAGGCCGGATATTAGGTGATATTATTAGTGTCCATCATCCGACGTCTTCCGGAGCAGACCGGTTGCACCTCAAGGAAAGGTTGATGCAAGATGTCGGGATGCCTGTCACCACCTTGGAAAAATCCCGATTTCAATTATCCGGCGGAGAAAAGCAACGGATTCTACTCGCCCGTGCATTGGCGGTTAATCCACAGCTCATCATTCTGGATGAAAGTCTCAATGCCCTCGACCGGGATGTACAAAAAGAAATGTTGCGGTTGATCCAGGCTCTGATCACCAAATATGATCTTTCGGTTATTCTGGTTAGCCACGACCAATTGTTGATTGAACATTTTTGTCAGAGAGTGATCGTGATGGAGCACGGACTGTTGAAAGAGGAAAAACACATCAAAAGTGGTGATCAGCACTAATATTTGAAAAATTTATCGGATCAATGCAACCATTGTGAGTTCATCTGCGTCTATACTTTATGAAAACTTTAAGAAGATAGATTAAGGTGATTTAACACTTATTAGAGTTTTTCATTATACTTTTGCTTCAACGAAACCAGATCTATATGAAAACCTTGCGACTTATAGGAATTTTACTGCTGATCTTGATTTCAGCTGGATGTTTCCTGTATCTGAACTACTGCCCGGATAGTTTTAGTGAATTTGCCATTGGTAACTCGGAACTTACGGATATTAAAATTTCCAAGTTTATCGTGGAATCTTTGAAAAAAGTAGCACTAACCTATCTCTAGATCCACATCTTGGGATCTCGCCACATCAAATCCGTTGAGAAAAGACTTGATGTCCATTCGTTTTTTCCCTTGCATTTGAAGTTCGTTTATTTTAAGATATCCATCCTTACCATATAATTTCAGAAAGTTCTTATTGTCCGAAATTAGCGATCCCATCTGGTAATGGTGATCGATCAAATTATATTCGCATTTATAGATCTTGACCGTTGAATGGTCAATAATAATCCATGCACCGGGGTAGGGACTGAGACCACGAACAAAATCATAAATCTGGCGAACCTGATTTGAAGGATCGATCTGACAATCTTCAGTGAAAATCTTGGGTGCTTTGGTCGCTCTATCATCATCCTGGGCAATGTATTGCACTGTCCCTTCTTTGATGGCATCGACTGTTTTTGAGACCAGATGGGCTCCTTCATACATCATTCGATCATGTAAAGTACCTGCGGTATCTTCTTCCTTTATACGCATTCTGGATTGAAAGATGATCCCACCGGTATCTATTTCCTTTGCAATTTTAAACGTGGTGAGACCAGTTTCTTTCTCGCCATTGATAATCGCCCAATTAATTGGCGCGGCTCCCCGATATGCCGGCAGAAGGGATGCATGTAAATTGATGGTACCGTGTTTTGGTGCTGACCAGATCACTTCCGGTAACATGCGAAACGCCACCACAACCGCTAAATCCGCCTCTAAATTATGATAGCGTTCTACAAACTCAGTAGCTTTCAGGTTTTTCGGTTGAATAACTACCAAATTATGTTGACGGGCAACTTTCTTCACAGCTGATTCCAGGAGTTGATTTCTACCCCGACCACCTGGCTTATCGGTCGCGGTAATCACTGCCACAATTTCTATGTCATCTCTTTCCAATAATAATTGCAAAGTGGGTACGGCGAATTCGGGGGTACCCATGAATACGATTTTCAATTTTTCCTGCATGCCGGCTAAAGTAAGGAATCAGCAAATTCGGGTCAAGCATTCTTGTTTTTATGCCAGGAGAATTTTCTCACAACCTGATAACCGGTTTTCCCGCTTTTCACCGGGAATTCTTTATCGAAAATTACCTCGGTTCGGCCGAAGGATCGACATATTCGGGAGAAAAGCACAGGCACTATTTCCGAAATTCCAAAATAATTGATTTTCTTGTGAGACAAGTTTCTAATGAAAAAGTGATGACAGCGAAAGAATTTCTATTCACCCTACCCGATAAAGTTCGCCCCGAAACCCTGGATGGACTGGAGACGACCTTTCATTTTGACATTGACGGAGACGGAGGAGGTCAGGTAACAGTGCACGTAAAAGATGGACAATGCACTGCAGAGGAGGGTTTGCAGGGAGACGCCAAGTGCGTCGTAAAAGCGAAGGAAGATAATCTGATGAAGGTTCTGAAAGGAAAAATCAATCCCCTGATGGCCATCCTTACGGGTAAACTTAAGATCAGTAATCAGAGTGAAATGCTTAAGTATGCCAAGATTTTTGGTCTAATGTAATGGCATCTGCCTATTTCGGAGATAATACGACTCCAACGCCAAAGCTGGGATTAATAACAGGCCTGACGGAAAGTGTAATGTCCTCATCAATGTCAAAAGACTTTAGATGAGCATCCACGTAGGCATCCAATACATTGAGAATATATAGACCGACAAAACCTACATAGGTGGTCTGTAATTGCTTATCATATTTATTTCGCCACCTTCTCAATGTCTCGGCATCATTGATGATTCCGGTAAATTCGTGTTCCAGACCCGCTACCTGCAAACCATAAGCGGTGTTGAATCGATCCCGGAAATCTTTGTTGAATTTCACTGAGGCAAAGAGACCATAAAAGCCACCCCAGACAATAGGTGCTTTCCAGTATCGCCGGTTATATAACTGCCCGGCTCCGGGGACTGCCATTGAAAGGACAGCAGCGCGATATGGATTAGGATAGGGTTGCTTCCAGGCGATCTTCAGATATTCTTTATTTTTCTCTTTCTTAAGCCTGCGCTGCTCCTTCTTGGATGTTTCCGAATGGTCGCTTTCAACCTGCCCATGCAAAAAAGAATGGAGCGTCAGAACGAGTACAAGTACAGGAAGGATCTTACAAACCTGATTCATCTGCATAAAAACGATCAACGAAAGTGTTTAGTTGTCTTCGAAGTGATCCAGAATCTCATTCAGATCCGAATCGGACTGGAAGTGGATGATCAAGGTCCCTGATCCTGAACTTTGCCTCTTCATCTCTACTTTAGTTCCTAAAGTCTTGGTCAGATAATCGACTGTATGCTGATATTCCACCGGGAGTTTCGGTTTCACAGTTTTATTTCCCGATCGGGAAGGGGTAATGAATTCACGCACCAGTTTCTCGGTGGCTCTCACGGACAGATCTTCTTCCAATACTCGTCTCAGGGCCAGCAATTGACCCTCCTGTCCGGGAATAGAAAGTAAAGAACGGGCATGTCCCATGGAGATACGGTTGGACTTCAGAGCTTGTTGAACTCCCGGAGGAAGTTTCAAGAGTCTTACATAGTTGGTGACGGTGCTTCGATTTTTGCCAATCCGGTCACTCAGCGCTTCATGGGTGAGCTGACATTCATCAATCAATCTTTGGTATGAAATAGCAACTTCGATCGCGTTGAGTTCGGCCCTTTGAATGTTTTCGACCAGGGCCATTTCCAACATTTCCTGATCATTAGCCTCGCGGATAAAAGCTGGGATAGTCTTCAAACCGGCCAATCGTGAAGCCCGCAATCTTCGCTCTCCGGCGATTAATTGATATTTACTGCCATCCAATCTTCGGAGGGTGACCGGTTGAATCAGTCCGAAGGTCTTTATGGATTCGGCTAATTCTTCCAGTGCTTCCTGATCGAATTCATTTCTTGGCTGAAAAGGATTAATTTCAATCTGGTCAGTCGAGACTTCCCTGACTGGTGTTGCCGTGGGTTGTTCTTTGTCCTCTCCGGCCGGAGGTTTACTTTTGGCAGTATCACCCAGAAGGGCTCTGATCCCTTTTCCCAGCTCTTGTTTATCCACTTTTGCCATACAAATGATTTATTTATTCTGTCGAGACTTTGAGTGCAGTATTGTTTCTGCGTAAAAATTCTTTGGCGAGATTCAGGAAATTGATGGTTCCCTTGCTGTTAGCATCATATAAGAGGACCGGCTGGTGCATACTTGGCGCCTCACTCAATTTCGAATTCCTGTGGATGATCGTATCGAAGACCACATCATCCGAATTACCTTTTACTTCGTCTACTACAATATTGGCCAGGCGTAATCTCCGGTCATACATGCTCAGTACAATCCCTTCCACTCTAAGATCCTGGTTTAGTTGTTGCCTGACCAGTTCAATGGTGTTCTTCAGTTTATGCAGCCCTTCGAGTGCGAAGACTTCACATTGTATCGGGATTAACACCGAATCCGCTGCAGTCAAGGCATTGACGGTTATTATACCAAGACTTGGCAGACAATCAATAAAAATAAAATCATAATCGTCTCTTATTTTGTCAAGGCGATCTTTAAGAATATATTCTCGCCGCAAACGGCTGACCAATTCTAATTCCGCTCCTACCAGATCGATATTACTGGGCATGATATACAAATTGGGGGTAGCCGTTTCAGTGATAACTTCATTGGCCTCTAATTCATTGATCATGCAATCGTACGTGCTTCTCTCTATGCTAGCGGGATCAATACCTACACCAGAGGTCGCATTGGCCTGCGGATCCGCGTCAACGATCAGTACTTTAAAATCGAGTATGGCCAGACTTGCGCCCAGATTAATGGCAGTGGTGGTTTTACCAACACCGCCTTTTTGATTGGCTATCGCGATAATTTTACCCATACCTACAAATGAAAAACAAGTATTAAAATGTGAATTGTTCCCCGATTACCGGGAGCTTCAATTGGATTCCTGCCTCCTCAAAAATCTGCCTGGTGCGATCATGATCTATTTCAATGGGAACGAAGGTATCATAGTGGCATCCGATGACTTTAGACGTATTAACCATGCGGGCTGCCATAATAGCATCCTTTGCATCCATAGTGAAATGACCACCAATTGGCAAGATGGCTAAGTCAACTTTTCCGCAAAGATCTGAAATTAACTTCATATCCAGGGTTAGCGCTGTGTCACCGGCCACATAAAATGTCAAATCACTGGTCATAAAGACAAACCCTAAGGGATTACCACCGTAACTACCATCGGGTAGACTGCTCGAATGAATTGCATTAACTAAGCGCACACTGCCAAAATCCCCGGACCATGTCCCTCCCTGATTCATACCCTCTGTATTGTAACCTTTCTTACCAAACCAGGATGCAACTTCAAAATTAGCCACAATAGTTGTATTCTCCGTGGCAATCTTTTCTAAATCGGATACATGATCTCTATGTCCATGCGTCAGAAAGATGACATCCGCTTGAATCTTTGCGATATCAATCTCCCTGGCTAGGGGATTAGGGGATATAAATGGATCCAGTAGAACCTGGCTTCCATTTATATCTATGCCAAAACAGCTGTGCCCGTAGTAGGTGAATTTTATCATCTCTTCTGGTTTTGATGAGTATCTGAGAAGTCAGTGGAATCGCAAAAGTATAATAATCCATCAACAATTGACCGATCCCCCGGGTTATTACCCCTATATTTATCATAACTATTTTTTGGATGATCACCTTGATTTGCGGCACTAATCGGAGAGGTAATGAAACCGAGCAGATTACCAATTTCATTCATGGATTGCTGTTGAAGAATGCAAACGAAGTTGTCAAGGTATATAAGTTGACAGACCTCCCGGTTGATTTTATCCACCCCGAAATGTATTCTGCCGATGGGCAGGCCAGATCGATTTCAGATATCCAGGATGAATACATGCTCCCAGCCTCTAAGTTCTGGTTCGTCTTCCCCGAGTATAATGGAGGCATTCCCGGAATTCTGAAGTTATTTCTTGATGCGATTTCTGTAAGAAAGTTAAAAAAGACCTTTGCCGGCAAGAAAGCATGCCTGACCGGTGTGTCAACCGGCAGGGCAGGTAATCTGCGAGGGATGGATCATCTGACTAATATTCTTAATTATTTGCAGGTTACGGTTTTTCCCAATCGTTTACCTATTTCTTCGCTCAATTCATTAAAGGACCAGGATGGTGAGATAAAAGATTCTTACACGACGCAGGTGTTGGAAAATCAAGTGAAAGAATTCCTCAACTTTTAATATGATAAGGCAGAAAGTATTGGTTCGTGATCTTGGCAGGATTTCTTATGAAGAGGGTCTCCGTATACAGAAGACCGTACTGGAAGGACTGGTATCGATAAAGAGAGCCAATAGGAAGCATGCTCCGGAAGCCAGGACGATTCCTCTCCACCAATTTCTTTTTTGTGAACATGACCCGGTTTTTACCCTCGGCAGGACCGGTAAGGAAAATCATCTGCTGCTCAATGCAAGTCAGTTGAAGAATGAATCAATTTCTTTTCATAAAACAAACCGGGGAGGAGATATCACTTTTCACGGACCGGGACAGATCGTCGGGTATCCCATTCTGGATATGGAATGGTTCTTTACCGATGTGCATAAATATGTGCGGTATATTGAGGAGGCAATCATCCGGACTTTGAGAGATTTTGAAATTACCGGAAAAAGGATTCCGGGTTATACCGGGGTTTGGTTAGATGCCACACCGGAAAAACCCGAAAGAAAAATATGTGCGATAGGAATTCATTTGAGCCGGTGGGTCTCTATGCATGGTTTCGCCTTCAACGTTAATACTGATTTGCACTATTTTACGAAAATAATTCCCTGTGGTATTTCGGATACAGACAAGACGGTCACTTCGCTGAAACAGGAAGTAAATCATCCGGTTTCGGTAGTTGAAGTCAAAAATAAACTGATAGAGCATTTTGCCGACCTTTTCGCATTTGATTATGAACTGGAAAATTCTTTTTCAGAATAATTTTAAATCGATTTCAATTAGTCTATGGAAGAATTAGTATCGAAAAAGGTGGTTGAGTCAGCCACCACGATGTCAGAGATGGTGATGCCCAACGACACCAATCATCTTGGTGACCTGATGGGTGGAAATTTGATGAAATGGATGGACATTGCATGTGCTATGTGTGCACAACGGCATACAAACAGTGCAGTGGTCACTGCTTCGGTTGATCATTTATCTTTTCGCAGTTCAATAAAGTTGGGTGAGATTTGTATCCTGGAAGCAGTAGTAACCCGGGTGTTCAGAACGTCGCTGGAAGTGTATGTCTGTGTCTATGCCGAAAATGCCATCACCGCTGAAAAAAGGAAAGCCAATGAAGCTTATTTCACCTTTGTGGCGATTGATACTGAAAATCACAAGCCAGTCCGGGCTAATCCGGTAATCGCGATCAGCGAAGAAGAAAGAGATCTTTTTGAAGGAGCACAGCGTAGACGGGAATTGCGTCTGCTTTTAGCAGGCCGGCTGAAGCCATCTGAAGCGGATGATCTGAAAAAACTTTTTGAATGATAAAATTATAGGTCAGACATTAAACCGGAAATGCATGACATCGCCATCCTTGACGATATATTCTTTGCCCTCCACAGCCATTTTTCCCGCCTCTTTTACTGCATGTTCCGAGCCATAAGAAACATAGTCATTGTATTTGATCACTTCAGCACGGATAAATCCCTTTTCAAAGTCAGTGTGAATGACCCCTGCTGCCTGAGGTGCCAACGAGCCTTTTCGGACCGTCCATGCTCTCACTTCTTTTTCACCTGCGGTAAAATAGGTGATTAAGTTAAGTAGGGTATAGGCACTTCGAATGATTCGATGCAGGCCCGGCTCTGACAGTCCAAGATCATCGAGAAATACTTGACGGTCGTCCGGATCATCCAGTTCGGCAATATCAGCTTCAATCCC
>JAGQWZ010000193.1 GCA_020436835.1 Saprospiraceae bacterium
GGTCTTGGTCTTTCGTGCCCGGCTGTTGAAGAGGAAAAGATTGTCTTCCCGGTAGCAGGTCTGTATATCCGGATTATTATCGACATTTA
The DNA here is from genome assembly GCA_020436835.1 of Saprospiraceae bacterium. GTDB lineage: Bacteria > Bacteroidota > Bacteroidia > Chitinophagales > Saprospiraceae > JABDMH01. The sequence continues at coordinate 90 of JAGQWZ010000193.1, forward strand.
GGTATTTGAAGACGCGATCTTCCAGTCGATGTCCCTGCTCATCGGTGAAAATTTCCGGGCCTAAAAAAAGTATACACTTTTCATCTTCAATGGTAGAAATGATAAAATCCCAATCTATGGTAGAGTCGTAGGAAATCGTCTCCATACAAGTGATGTTTAACCAGGGAATCAGACCGGAAGTCCGGATTTTTTGGGATCTTGACCAATTTAATAAAATTTTTACTAAAGTGTTTATCATCCCCGCCAAAAGTGCGGATTGTGGGACTTTTTGGTTGTAAGGGCCTGAAACTGGTTAAAAAATGCTGGTTTGGAGTAGGAGAGGAGGTAATATGATGAGCACTTTTACTCACCATATTACCTCTCACTTCCTCGTTATTGTGAGTTGTCAGTTACTCAGTGGTCAGTCGTCAGTTAGTTAAGCCAGTGCTAATCATCAATAGGATTAATCCGGGTTTTTATATAAAGAGAGCTTCGATCTCGCTTATTTCGAGTTATTCAGTTCGACTCTTACTTGATTCATCAAAACTGACCACTGTTTACTGACAACTGACTACTTCAATCAATTTGCATCCACTACCCGGCCACTACCGGAAACCGTCACATCAATAGAGGGATTGCCTTTGTATTTCACATCACCGGAGCCGCTGATGCGTACGTCCAGTTCGTCGATCACGGTAACCTCCGCATCACCCGAACCACTGATGTTGATCTTCGCCCGGTTCACTTCCAGGCCAAAGGCACGCAGGTCGCCGGAGCCGGTAATGCGGGCGTCCACACTATCGCCGGTTCCTTCGATGATCATATTGCCCGAGCCCGTAATGTCTACATCGATGTCATCGGCTTCCAGGCCCACATCCAGGTCGCCGGAGCCCGTAATGCGCAGGATGAGGTCATTAACGACCAGAAAATTCTCACTGACGATATCGCCGCTTCCCGTTATACTTAGCTCCGTAACGTCGGCAATAGTGATAAAGACCTTGAAATCATCGATATTCCGAACGCAGCGATCGGTCTCTATAACCCAGATGCCGTCGTTATTGACGTCCAGTTCGAGTTCATCGATGATGTTTTGTTTGGCCTCTACCCGCACACTTTGCGGCGAGCCCTGCGTGATAAAGACTTCGCCGGGAAGCGTCAGGTTAATGCCTTTGATCTCTGGCATATCCAGATCTACGGAGACAATGGGGCCTTTGCCATTGACACAACCGAAGAAATTGTCATCGTCGTCGATGTCGATAAAACAGGCGGGGCTGAGGATGCTGATACCCATTAAGAATAGAATGGGCCATTTCAGATTTTTCATATTACATTGTTTTCGAGTGATGGTAAATGATAGCAGAGGACGGTAAATTGTCAATCTGGGCTCATTAATAGGGGTACCGACCTTCACTGGCTATCTTTTGTAGGTAGGATTGATTTTAGGTTTGAAGCCCCCCATGGAGGACTGGAATTTTAACAACACCATAACATGGGATGGGGATTCGGTGCTTGGTGTTAGGTATTCGGTAGCGCAGTGAAAGAGGGTTGGTGCGGAGCATTTGAATAAACGAAGTCAAGATTTTTTGATCTGGGCAGGAGGAGATGGTTGAAGGCTTGCTGAGGACCAGGAACCTAGAACCTTGTATCAAAACCCCAAATTCAAATAAACCCGGCAATTTTTACCCGGCGATTGAATTTTTTCTAAATTTACACCCCCGGGAAAAAGTTTGATTTTGAAATTGTTAATGATTTGAGTGATTCTTTGTAATGAATCGATAAATTTTATTTTTTTATTGAAAAATTTGCATAAAAATGCCATCTCCTTTACATTTGTATTATCAATGCAACGACAAAGGACGTTGTCAAACATTTGCCGAAAGGCAATTGAAATACTGTGAGGTGATGAAACAGGCAGCCA
>JAGQWZ010000194.1 GCA_020436835.1 Saprospiraceae bacterium
ATGCGGAGTACTTATGATCGTACCGGGAACAACCGAAGAGCTGATGCCAGCCACTACCTGTACCAGGAATCTGACACTTTTAATGTTGCCCTGGATGTTAAAAATCCCGGTATTCTCTACTTTAAAAGGACGAATCATTTCCATGGCAGTCCGTGGCACTATGAGGTGGATGGTAAGGACTTTATTGTCAAGGAGACCGCTACTGATGATCCGGTTGATGCCAAAACAAAATATAAGTCAACCAATTTCATTCCGGAAACATTATTTCCAAATCCCCTTACCTGGACGTGGGCCATCACGAAAGGAGCCGATCTGATGTGGGTCCCCATCCCATTTGAGACATCGCTTCGCCTGGCCTACTCCCGCACCTTTTATGGAACAGGTTATTACATTTATCACAGCTTTCCGTTGGGAGCAGACTATCTTTCGCAGCCGATAGTATCCTGGAATGAATCACCTCCGGATCCTAGAGTATTGGACCTAATAAATAATTCCGGCTCTGATCTTTGCCCAGATCATTTGAATCCCAGAGAGGAGAGGCGAACCATTAACCTCCACCCTCGTGAGAAAATCGTTTTGTCCGAACTTAACGAAGGGGCTCAAATTAGGGCATTGGAATTCAAGATTCCCAGGTCTCAGGCAATTGACTTTGGAAAAAACCGGCTTCTGATCACCTGGGATCATCGGTGGCATGCGTCAATCGATGTTCCGGTCGCGCTGTTTTTTGGAACCGGACATTTGTATAATCCTGAAAATAAAGAATACCTGGTTCAAGGATTTCCAATCAATATACGTTATGATGCGGACTATGTTTATCTCTCCTGCTATTGGCCAATGCCCTTTTTTGAAAATGCCAGGATCGAACTGGAGGAACGATGTGGCCAGGGTTTTTCGCAGATTGAATTTAGGGTAAAAACTCTACCCCTGGCTGAACCTACGGCAGGCATGAGCTATTTCCATGCTACCTATTCTGATCATCCCCACCCGGCTTTGGGCAAGGATCTTACGTTTTTAGATACTGATTTGGTGGAAGGAGGAGGTCCCTGGAGCGGCAAGTTTGTGGGAATGAGTTGGATATTTTCACACGATGGGGTTTTACGTACGTTGGAGGGAGATCCCCGGTTTTTCTTTGACGATAGTAAAACACCTCAGGCCTGGGGCACCGGATCTGAAGAATGGGGAGGCGGTGGTGATTATTGGGGTGGACTAAATATGACAATCCCCTTTGCCGGACATCCGGTTGGAAAACGGAAAAGCCGGGCACAGGATTCGCTGGATCTGATCAACTCCGCGTATCGTTTTTTAATAGCCGATTATTTTCCCTTTGGAAAAAGAGCAGTCATCAATTTGGAACATGGGGGCCAAAACACCGAGCAGGAACATTATGAAGGAGTCGTTTATTGGTATGGCTCTCCATATGCTACTTTAAGACTGACCGACGAATTGAATGTATGTAATACCAGGGACGCACTTAATCACCATTATCAATCACAAAAAGCCAACGCACCTTATGCATTGCTCTCACGATATGAGTGGGGGCCGGATACAGATCTTCGATCCGGCTTTGTCGACGATGGCGATGAGCAGGAAAATATCAGTTCTAAAATGTACTACCCTGCTGAAAGCGACTCCGTGCTGGTGATGCATGGCACCTCCACCTTCGAGGTACAATTGGATCCCTCCAATTTAGGCGTGTTGATAAGAAGGAAATTTGACTATCAGTATCCCAATCAAAAAGCAAGAGTATCCGTGAGAGATGCCAACGTAGACGGTCCCTGGAAGGAAGCAGGTATTTGGTATACCGCTGGAAGCAATACCTGCCTATTTTCGTACCCCTCCGGCAAAGCATTTACCGCATCAGAATTTCTACCCACCAATCCCGAGCTAGTCACCAGCAACCGGAGATGGAGGGAGGAGGAATTTTTAATCGGGCATCAATTGACTTCCGGAATCGAAAAACTCGCTATCCGAATCGAATGGATACCCGATGATAAAGAATTATTTCCCGGACAACCGTTTCCGGTATCTTCGGGATGGAGCGAAGGGCGCTACTGGATCTATTGCTACAATTTGCCAGACTAGTGGACCAGACCACTTTAAAGACGCATTCCTGGTAAATAATTGA
>JAGQWZ010000195.1 GCA_020436835.1 Saprospiraceae bacterium
AAGATGATCACAGTAACCGATACTGTCTGGGCCGATTATGTCTTCGCAGATGACTATGATCTAATGTCTTTGGAAGCAACCGAACAATTCATTAAAAGCAATAAACACCTGCCGGAAATGCCATCCCAGGCACAGATCAGCAAAGAGGGTCGCAACCTGGGCGATATCCAGGTTAAACTTCTGCAAAAGATCGAAGAACTCACTTTGCATATGATTGAGATGAAAAAAGATAATGCCGAGATCAGGAAAGAGAACTCTGCTTTAAAGGCACGTCTTGAAAAATTAGAAACACGTAACGGGGAGAATTAGAGATGTTATTTTTTCTAACAGATAATAAACGCAAAACTATTGCCCATGCCATTATCATCGCTTTTGCCTTGCAGTTTATTTTGCCACTGATGCCCAGTAACCAGCTTCATGCTGATGAAGGGCCGGCGACGCCTGAAGCCGCTCAATTTGAACCTATTGATACATCCGATTTGGTTAATCTCTTTACTGGAAATTTTAATTATAACGTACCGCTGCTTGAGATTCCTGGCCCTGAAGGAAATTGGCCGATTAATATGTCATATCATGCCGGAGTTAATCCGAATACAGAAGCAACCTGGGTAGGTTTGGGTTGGACCCTCAACCCAGGTGCAATTAATCGCTTTGTTAATGGGTATCCGGATGATTATACAGGTGGTATCGGAAAAACCCATTATTACACAAAAGTTGAAGGACACGGTTACAACTTTTCAGCTAGTTTTGGACCGGTTGGTATCGGCATAAGTTATGATTCATATACAGGTCAATCTGGTGTCAACATGACCTTGAATCTCACTTCTATGCTGGGAAATATTAATCAAATTGTAGGGACTCCCTTAACAGGCAGTACTTCATTAAGTATTGGTACGAGCGGTGTGGGTATATCAGGAAACATCGGTATGGAAATAGCTGATGGTGTAGGAGTTTCACTGAATGCTAGTGTCCAGTCAGGTCAGAAACCGAGCTTTGGTGGTGGTATTTCCGGTAGTTTCGCAAATAAGGGAGATAAAGGAGCACTAGGAGGAACTTTATCTTACTCAAATCGGGGTGGTTTCTCGGCAGGCGCAAATTTAGCGGGAGCATCCATTGGTGTGAATCGTAATGGAGTTTCCGCCTCGTACACAGCATTATCCGGAACTGGAGTTAGTTTTTCATCACAATCCGGTGGTGCCAGTTTTTCAGTTGCGGGGATCGGAATAACTAGCCAGGCAAAATCCTCAGGGACAGGAAAAACTTCCAGCAAGAGTTCCGGTATCTCTATTCCCCAGGGATTGTTCGGAATTCCATTTGGCTTTTCATTCGGCTATTACGAATGGGAATGGGTGCTGGATGAAACAATCTACGAAAATTCAATCGGTTTCATGCACCAGTCAAAATTTGATGATAGCAGTACCATTGCTCATAGCATCGGTTGGCCAAATTATGGTCATACATATTTTGTGGAAGATGAAGTTCTTGATCGTGCCAATATGTACCATATTCGAGGTACAAATACAGCATTAGCCAGCACCGGCTATGATTATGCTCTGGATGTTAAAAACATGGAAAAATCGGTGATGGAAGATCACTTATTTGCGACTGAAGATGTGTA
>JAGQWZ010000196.1 GCA_020436835.1 Saprospiraceae bacterium
CTTTGTAACGGATCAACATTCCCTGGTACATACTTAAACCTTTCAGGTCAGTGAGGATTTGAAAGTCCATGTCATCAGGAGTGATGCGTTGCAAATTGCCAGGGTCACTGAAAAAGTCCCACACTTCCTCCATTGATCCCGGAACCGTAGTCTGCCATTTTTTATCATAGATCTTCATATCCTTAGTAAATAGCGATCCACTTCTTTTTGTTCTTGTTTTTGTTGAGAATAGTAGATCCTGGACAAATGTTAAGAATGGAGGCTCTTGTCTATATTTTTATAGATTTGATTTTTAAATCTATTTACAATGAAATTTATTTTACCCTTACTTCTTCTTTTACTTTCAGTTGGCCATGAACTAAATGCGCAATGTCAGGTGCAAAATGGCGGATTTGAAATGTGGACAGACTACACGGACTCCTTTGAACATGAACTGGGATTGGAACTGACAGAACCGGTTATTTTTCCCACCAACTGGTTCTCGATTTTCCGGCTCACCCAAATCGCTCTTTCCGGGTTTATTATTGATTATCTTGACCAGGACTCTTTGGATATTCCCATTTTTAATACCCTCCAACAGTATAGCCCTGGAGCAAACGGTACGGCTACGGCGGCAAAGATCAGTGGAGATAGTCTGGAGCTGATCAGCGATCTGGTTCAGTTTGCAGAGTGCTCCTTTCGACCGGAAAAAATGACGGGATATTTTAAGTACGAGGGAGAGGGGCAGGATACTTTGCGAATTGCAGCGATCCTGTACAAAGGAAATGAGCTTGTGGATACTGCCGATGCCATTGGATATGCAAATTTCTCGGTGGTCGGGACACCCATTGATATTAGCCGGGATGCCGCAGATTTCACGGCTTTTTCTGCCGACTTTATCTATAATAGTGATGAGAATCCCGATACGGTGGCCATTCTAATCCTAAGCACAAAAGATGAGGCAAATCCCAACGACACATCTTTTCACGTGGTGGATGAAATTCAGTTCGAGGGAGGGGTAGTTCCAACGAAAGATTACTATCAGGAAGCACCATATGCGCTTACGCCCAATCCTGCTACCGAACTGCTTACTCTGAATTTAAACTCCAGGTATCCCATCCGGGTCGAATTATATGATGCCATTGGCAACCGGGTACTGGATAAAGATGTTTCATCGTCAGAAAGTATCTCGATCCGGCACTTGCCATCAGGAACCTATCTGAGTAGGATCCGGTCTGCAGAGGATATCTTCTGGCAGAAATTGGTAATCAACCGTTAAGGTATATTAAATCTTGTGCTGATACTGGACTATTTCGGACCGGCTTCACAAATTTCCGGATGGACACGTCGTTCAAATTTGGTAAAGTTGGTTTGAAATAGTTCCACTAACTTTTTGAGGGTTTTATCATATGCTTCGTGATCATCCCAGGTATTTCTAGGCAGTAGGACACTGTCCGGCACACCAGGACAAGTCATTGGAATGTGCAGACCAAATCTCTTTTCTACCGTATAATCTACTTTTTCCAGGCTTCCGCTATGGATGGCATCAATGATCGCCCGGGTGTATTTTAATTGGATTCGACTCCCAATCCCGTATGGACCACCGGTCCAGCCGGTATTCACCAGCCAGGCATTGGCTTTGTGCTTTGAAATCTTTTCCGCCAGCAATTCAGCATATTTATTTGGATGCCACATCATGAAAGCGGCACCAAAACAAGCAGAGAAAGTCGCTTGTGGTTCCTTCACTCCGACCTCGGTCCCGGCAACTTTCGCCGTGTATCCGGATATAAAGTGATAACTGGCCTGTTGCGGAGTCAGTTTACTGACCGGAGGCAAAACTCCAAAAGCATCAGCCGTTAAGAATATCAGATTAGTGGGGTGTCCGGCCATACAGGGGATCTGAACATTATCCATGTAGCTGATAGGGTAGGAGGCCCGGGTGTTTTCAGTGATGGATGTATCATGATAATCCACCTCGCGTGTGGAGGGATCGTAAGCCACATTCTCCAGGATGGTACCAAACCGGATGGCATTATAGATTTCTGGTTCCTTCTCGGCACTCAGGTCGATCGCCTTGGCATAACATCCGCCTTCGATATTGAAAATGCCGTCATTTGTCCAGCAATGTTCATCATCGCCAATGAGTTTTCTTTTTGGATCTGCACTGAGGGTAGTTTTCCCCGTTCCGGAAAGTCCGAATAGGATACTAACATCTTTTGCTTCTCCTACGTTCGCAGAGCAATGCATGGGGAGTACATCCTGTAATGGCATGAGGTAATTCATAATGGAGAATATTCCCTTTTTCATTTCTCCGGCATATTCTGTACCCAGGATGACAAATTCCTTCCGTTCGACATTGAGGTCGATGCTGTTGGTGGAAGTCATCTGGGAAGTATAACGGTTTGACGCGAAAACACCGCCCTTAAAAATGACATACTCAGGTTCTCCAAAATTCACCAGTTCTTCCTGCGTCGGCA
>JAGQWZ010000197.1 GCA_020436835.1 Saprospiraceae bacterium
CCATATTTACAGTCAGTAACAGTCAAATCCAGTTTTGTCTGGCATCCAATAATCCCAATGGACAAAATACCAATGGAATAACCCGGTATGCCACGAATCAGAATTTTGATAATAATGAAATCTCTTTGAAACGCACCACCCGTTGGGATCCAAAGCGCTATTTAAATATATGGGTTGCCCCGGACATCGAAGGACTGGGTTATGCATATCTACCCTCTCCGAACGACCTGCCTTCTCCTGATGAAGATGGCGTAGTGATCCTGACCGAGGCTTTTGGAGGACCCAATTCCGGAGCCATCGCTCCTTTCAATCTGGGCCGGACTCTTACCCATGAAGTGGGCCATTACCTGGGACTGGATCACATCTGGGGAGACGGTTGCCAGGTAGATGATGGTATATCCGACACACCCAATCAAAGGGAAGAAAATTACGATTGTCCTTCCCATCCCAGTCCCTCTTGCGGCAATAACGGAGATATGTTCATGAACTACATGGACTATGTAAATGACAATTGCATGAATGCATTTTCTACCGGTCAGGTCTCTTACATGCGATCAATCCTCGGCAGTTCAAGGGCACAGCTGGTGACTCCGGGCAGGACTGACTGCCCGACGGATAATCCTGGAAACACGCCCACCTGCAACGATGGTATCAAGAATGGTGACGAAACCGATATAGACTGTGGGGGTTCCTGCGCACCGTGTCAGACCACAGCCGGGGCTGATGCCGGGTTGACGAATCTATCTTACACTACTGCGATGCAGGACTGCAGTTCTACCGTGCGTTTTAAAGTAGTCCTAAACAACTATGGCACAACCGCATTGAATAGTGCCACGATCGAGATACGGACTTCCGGAGTCCTTTTGCAAACATTCAACTGGACCGGAAACCTGGCGAGTAAAGGTAAAACCGCGGTTAACCTTCCAGTGGTTAATGTCTCTGCGGGTCAGAAACAAATTATTGCTCAATGCAAGAACCCGAATGGCAAACCCGATGCAAACCCGGCCAACGATCAGACGTCCACCAGCATCAATATCACAGGTGGGAACGAGGTTACCTTGATCATTAAGCCTGACGATTATGGTGCGGATATTTCGTGGAAAGTCAAAGACAGTCAGGGTAAAACGGTGGTACAAGGGGGTGGATATCCTGATTTCAACCGCACCCAGATAAGGGAAACTTTCTGTCTTGCGCCCGGATGTTATAAGTTGACGATGTATGATAGTTACGGAGATGGAATCTGTTGTGATTATGGAAAAGGATGGTATGAACTGAGAGATGCTTCCGGTGTCGTATTACTGGATTCGGATGGCTACTACGGCTATCGTGAAACCCAAAGTTTCTGCCTGGATAATAACAGTATCTTATCCCGGCACCAGGTAGAGAGAGAGCCCAAAATAACATCAAAGGACCGGCGCTCATCAGTAAAGGTTACCGGAAATTAAACCTTTAATCCGGGTAGAAGGGATTCCTGTCAAAAGGGATCCCTTTTTCATTTCTCCTCCTGATCCAGCCGGAATTTCTCAATCGTATAGTCAAGTAATCCGGGACCACCCAGATCTCCATGACCAGGAATAACCAGCTTTACACCGGAAAATTCTTCTTTCAATTTACGTACACTCTTTGACCATTCATTCACAACCGCATCTTCGAGGTTGCCCTTCCCCGCACCCAATGCTTTGACCAGACATCCTCCAAAGAGGGAATGATCTTTCGGAAAATACCCTACAATGTTATCTACCGTGTGACCAGGTCCGGGATAGCTCAGCATGACTTTTCCCGATCCCAACTTTAATTCCATATTTATTTCAAATGACTCCGATGGAATCGTCAGATTCTTTTCCTTTGCCAATTCAATGGTCTTTGCGCAGGCATAGGAGGGAATATTTTTATCATGGAAAGCGGACAGTCCTCCCAGACAATCTGTATGAAAATGAGTCACGACCACGCCAATGATCTTTTTGTTCA
>JAGQWZ010000198.1 GCA_020436835.1 Saprospiraceae bacterium
TTCATTCCATCCATTTTCTTCTCCAGGAGTTCTGCACGCCGGCTATTGAAGATGTATTCGGCCTGGAGGGGATCAATGGCATTGAACGCCGACTGGACCTTGTCAATCATTTCACGGGTAGCCTTGTCAGGCTTTACTTTGGTCGTACAGATAGCAATGCCCGAAGGGTCATTCTCTGAAGTGTTACAAGCAAATAGGATGCAAAGAAGAATTCCTGCTTTTACGCTGCCCCAATCCATTTCAGCTTTCTTTTTGCATTGAATTTATGTCGATAATTCAACCTCAATGGAGCGAAATATACAATTTTCGACTAAAATGGTTTGGACGAACCTTAATCGCAGAATGCTAACTGGTTGAGTGTGGATGGAGGGATAGCTTGCTGGCTGATGGCCCGGAAGTTGAGGCGCTGCAAATAAACCAAAGATTGTTACGTGATCCAGCGCATGGTGTCCAGATAGTACGAGACATTTTCCGGCACAACAATATCAATGGGCAGAAAATGGCGGGCCGGGACTTCTTTCTTAAGGATGCATTTATTTACAATACTCATCAGGGCATAATAGCCCTGTAGTTCAGCATTCTGGTTGATCAGGTACAAAATGGATCCCTCGTTTAGCAGACGAATGTTGGGTTCGATGAGGTCAAATCCGACGATGTTCGTGTGAATATTCAAATTATTCAACGCCTGTGCTATCAAATGGCCTCTTGAATTGGAAACGAAAATGCCTCCGGGCACCCCATGCTGGTTGACGAAATCACTCAGCTCCATTTGAATGTAATCTTCATGATGATTGTTAAAAACCAGGTGCTCGACTTTTGGATTACTATGCTGTTCCATAAATTGCCGGAACCCAAGTTCCTTTTCAACCAGATGTCTCGATTGTTCAAAATATTCTTCTGCGTGGATGATCAACAGGTAATCCGATGGTTCAATGACACTTGAAAGCAGTTTAGCAGCCAGGATACCGCTTTGAAATGAATCCTGTCCGACATATCCAATAATGTCCGGTGATTCTAGCAGGGTGTTGATCAGCATACATTGAATGTTCTTTTTCAGGCAGGAGTGGATAAAGTCGAGGCTTTCCTTTTCGGTTTCAGCGGCTAGCAGAATGGCATCCGGCCGGTCCTGCAGGACTTGTTTCGCACGAGCCTGAAAAGAGGCTTCCAGACGGGGATGATAAAAATACTCATCGATCACCACACCATAATGTTTAACATTATTCCATGCTTTGGTGATCCCTGAGTAGGGGAGCTCCCAATACGAATCGTGTTTTGGGGATGGTGTCATGATAGCCAGCCTGAAGGTACGATTGTAGGCTAGCGTACTTGCGATGATATTCGGCTGGTAGTTTAATTCCTGCATTACTTCCAGGACGCGTTGCCTGGCTTTTTCCGAAACATTACCACGGTTGTGGATTACGCGGTCTACTGTACCTGGAGATACGCCAGCAATGGCCGCAATATCCTTTATCCGTACCTTCTCCATTAAGATTGTTTACTTGCTTATTAAGGGGAAGTTACCAAATTCCAGGCATATGATCGAGCCTTCACGTGAGACTTTGCCAAACGAAAATGGCCCGATTAATTCAAATATAGCCAGGTTGTCAGGTACCCTGATTCCGGTATCCCGGATTGATTTGGACCAATCCGTTTTTCAGGACAAATCAGTCAGAAAATAATTGTAAAAACGACATTTTTGATTTGATTTTGCTATATTTAAAGAACGGTGTCAAACTAATTTGTTACTGTGTTCGCACACATTTTTCAAAAACAA
>JAGQWZ010000199.1 GCA_020436835.1 Saprospiraceae bacterium
AAAAAGCTGGAAAGAGCCGGAATTATAAAAGAATACGTGGCGATTCTGGATAGCATCAAACTAGGACGAAAGTTAAATGCATTCATTGACATCTCCATCAAGGATCATTCAAAGAAGGCCATTGATAATTTAGTAGCGGACATAATCAGACATCCCGAAGTGATGGAATGTCATCACGTAACCGGTGTCTCCGACTTCCTGGTCAAGGTATTGTTAAGGGATGTAGAACAGTACAACGATTTTGTCTTAAATAAACTTTCTACGGTACCGAATATTGGGAAAGTAGAAACGCGTTTTTCCCTTTCGACCCGGAAAGACACGCATATGATTAGGATCTGAAAATAGGAAATGAGGGTTGGATAGGGAGTTTTCTGCCCTATCCAACTTCTTTATTTCAGTTTACCCACTAAACAAAAAAAGAGATCGCCCACACCGGACGACCTCTATTTTTTATTCGTAAATAATTTATTAATCAAGTACAATATTTAGTGAAGCATTGTAGGCGGGCATGACATAGGTGCGATTTTCAAGTACTGCTGTTCCTTGCTTGACAATGAGGTTGTAGGAACCGGTTGGCACATCTGCAATTTGTGCCGTCCCCGTATTGCCGGTATTCCCATTTCTGATGATAGAACCTTTTCGCATTTCTACATACAGACCGGTACGTGGGCTGGAGGTGGGTGAATCAAAAACCCGGACCGATAATTTCTTTCCCTTTTGTGCTACCGGTTGATTACCACAGGCTTTTCCCACTTTTGCTGTAGTTATTTTATCATTGTTGCCATAATTCGTTTCCTGAATTGATTTATCACGATTGACGGTTGCATGCAGTTTTACTGCTTTATAATTATGGATCGTGACATCATTAAACCAAACAGTCTGGCCATAATTATCTCTTCCGGCAAAACCATTTCGTACTTTTCCCGTGTAGGTTTTAGTTTTACTACCCGGCTGGCTGACGACCAGTGTCACCGGGATATCCTGCCGATAACCCGCCATCCCGGCATTGGTAACGGTCACACTGACCCTGCTGTCTCCGCCTTTGCACAATCCACCCGGAGTAGCCACTCTAGATATTCTAAAATCCGGTGCAAAATATGCCTCTGATAAACCAGATAAATCACTCGGGTCACCGGCTTCAGTCGTCATTGACATAAAGACGACCACAGCAATAAAAAGACTAAATAAGGTTGAAATTAATTTAAAAGTTTTCATGATTTTTTGAGGTTAAATGATTAAGAATTAATTATGAGACAAAGATGAGTTCCTGAAGCGGATTATCCTTCACCGTATTCCCTCTAATCTGAAATTCACTGAATTCCGTGAAATACATTCATGAGAGAATTAAGCACATAAAAAAAGGGCTGAAGATCACTCTCAGCCCTTAATATTTTATAATCAATAAAATTGCCTTAACTCCTGCCGTCGAGCATGGAAAGTTCTTTGATATGGGTATGTCCCCAGGGAGCTCGCTGTGAGCGGGAAAGCATCGCATTGGCTTCATCATCTCCCTTGAATCTTTCATTGGCTGCATCCCAATGTAATTTGCGATCCAGCTTCATGGCAATCTGGCTTACCAGGCAAACGCTGCAGGCCCGGTGACCTACCTCCGCTGTACTGATCGGCTGCTTTCTGGATTGAATGCAATCCAACCAATTGCCGTGTTGCTCTTCACTCACATAGAGATGGGTTTCATTTTCACCAATTTTTGAGGTAAGAATTTTCGGATCACTGGCATCCAACGCTTTGGCACTTTCTGCCTGAGAGACCGGGTCGCTGGCTGTTGCCTGGTAATTACCCCGGCTCACAAAAATCCAGCCTTCTGTGCCTTCGTACCGGATTCCATTGGTATAGCCCCCACTGATAAATAGCATCAGATCGTTGTCATATTTGGCCTTCACCATAAAGTCACCATGGACATTCCACAGTCCTGACCTAGGGAATTCCGCTACGGCTTCGATTTCCTCCGGACCGGTATATTCCGTATTCATACCCCAATGCGCTGAGTCGATATGGTGTTGTCCCCATCCGGTGATCATACCTGCGCCGAATTGCTCACAACGGAGCCAGCCAGGCCGGCTGAAATCATCCTGAGGATGCACCCTGATTTCCGTATAGTACACTTCGGGTGTAGACCCTAACCACATGTCGTAGTTTAGATTTTGCGGTATGCCCATTTGAGGAGCATCCGGACCGGCGGGATCTCCCGGAAGTCCAATCCTGACCGTATGAAGCCTGCCAATTCTGCCGTTTCTCACTAATTCTGCTGCGATTCTGAATTGAGGGCTGGATCGCTGCTGGGTGCCCATCTGCAGAATCGTTCCCTTCAACCTGACCACATCAGCCAGTGCTCGTCCTTCTTCGATCGTGAGGGAAGTCGGTTTCTGCAGGTAGATGTCTTTGCCTGCAAGGGCTGCTTCGATGGCCGGCTGTGCATGCCAATGATCCGGAGTGCTAATAATTACTGCATCGATTTCCTCATCCAGTAATAATTCCCGGTAATCCTGATACGTCTTGACATCGATAAAATCACTTGATTGTTTTTTCTCGCGATAATATTTTTCAACCAGCTCTTTACCCTGGGTTGCCCGCTTCATATCGACATCGGCTACAGCGACGACCCGGGCTACATCATGTTGCATGGTGCCGGGAAGATCATGGCCACGGGCTATTCTTCCACAGCCGATCTGACCGATGTTTATTTTATTGCTTGGTGCATTTTTACCAAATACACTGGAAGGTACTATTGTGGGCACCGCAATGATCCCGGCGGCACCGACCATCGTTTTTTTTAGGCAGTCGCGACGTTTCATAATCCGATTTTTTTTGAAAGTGAACCTTTACTTAGTTTCCGATCTGTGAGAATTCAATTGGCAGCAGAACTCGTTTGATCCGTTTAAAAATAGAAAAATAATGACTAACGAACCCAGGTTAACCATTACTTTCCGGTCACCCACTCGATACCACCGAGAATATGCTGCATGAGCATAGGATCCTGGTAGTGTTCGATCGAATGCCCCAGAGCTGTATACCATTGGCGGCCACCATCAAATTCGTGACACCAGGCCAAAGGTACCAGATCTCCCCAGGTATCTCCCGGATATTCAGCTTTCTTATCATCCAGGATGTTTGGCAACCGGGCAGCCAGCAATACGTGATTTGCCGGATTCTGTTTGTTAATAAAATAACATTCATCTTCCCTTATCCACACATCCGGCAGAAACCGGGTGGACGGATGATCACGGTCAATCACCTCAATCTCAAACTGTTGAAACCTCGGATGCCGCATGAATTTGCCTCCCACCAATTTCCAATACCAGGGCCAATTTCGTTCAGAACCGGTGGCTGAATGGATGCCTACAAATCCACCCCCACTCCTTATATAATCCTGGAATGCGATTTTCTGAGCCTCATTGTCAAATGTCTCATTATTGGTGTTTGAGAAAATGATCGCATCATATTCCTTCAACGTAGGGGACATGAAAATTTTAGCGCTATCCGTAGCATCTACCATAAATCCATTTTCCTTCCCCAATTTCTTTATGGCTGCAATACTGGCAGCCAGGTTATCGTGCACATAGCCTTCTCCGTTTTTCGTATAGACGAGGATCTTCTTTCCCTGAAGACTGTTGGTTTTTTCCATTACAACTTCTGCAGGATGTGCATAATCATTCCATAAAATTTCGGACTTCTCTTTGCTTAATTCACCGTCATATATATACATCCGGTATTTCAAAGTATATGAACCTCCCGGTTGTAAAACCCAGTCCCGGTCCTGAGTAGGATTAAAATTCACAAATACGTTTTCTTTTCCCTGGTTGGTGCCCGTGGGCCAGATCCGCAATAATTCCGGAAAATTATAATTACCAGGGTTGGTCATAAAAAGAATTCCTGATTTTCCGTCAGCCGATGGACCACGCACATCACACCAACGGGCACGGGTTGCATTTCCATTCTCCTTGTTAAACCCTTCCGAAGTCAGTAGTGTGGTATTGTCATCGTTCCATTCGGGTTTTGCCCGGTAGCCAAAACCCTGGTACCGGTATTCTTCCAGTGTCAGCGGATTTTCCGTTGCGCACGTCATGGTAGAAATCACATCGATCACCCAGGCGTTTCGGGCAGGATCGGCATTCCAAACCCGGAAAGACCAGGCCTCGTCCATGGCCACTTCGGGTTCTGCACGCATCGAATCAGCCAGGACCACGTGTTGGTGTTGGGCATCGATCGAAGCATAGACAGATCCGGCAGCGAAAGATGGCTTCAACGGTACCTCGACCCTCCCCTGTTTTTTCCCCAGATTCCAGAAATCGATTTCGTCGCCTTTGTAGGTGGTATGGGTCCAGGGATTCCAGATGCCGTAGTGATGGTGATGATCCGGTGGCTGAATCCTGGTTAATTCTTCTCCTGCGGGTGACCAAAGCGGATGGACAAATCCTGCCCGGCTAAATTCTGAGCCTACTCCGGGAGGCAGCGAAGCTTTCTCATACTGGTAAGCAAGCACTGGATGCGTGCCGGACATAACTTTTAACGCTTTTCCATCGTCAAGGATCGCCAGTGGTTTTTCCCCTTCTCCTTTCCCCACTTTCCACAACTCAAATAATCGCTTTGTATGCGGGGCGGTGGTGCCGTCCAGGATCCACCAGAGGCGAAAATTAATGCCTCCTTCCA
>JAGQWZ010000200.1 GCA_020436835.1 Saprospiraceae bacterium
AGTGTCAGTCTGCCCGGCAACAATCTCCGCGGCGCTTTGCCGAATCTGGCATTGCCCCAGTGCCGGTTGCTTTCTCTAAGCAGAAATACTTTGAGAGATACAATGCCCATCCTGGGAGGATTGCCCAACGTGGAGGCGGTTGATCTTTCCCGAAATGAAATAGACGGTCATTTATTTGACTTTAATCTGCCCAATGCGACCATGTTGGATCTTTCCTACAATAAGATCGAAGGGCCGGTTCCCGATTTCAGCCGCATGCCTAACCTCAGAACTTTGCGACTCAATGATAACCGTTTGGACGGAGGGCTGCCCGATTTTAGCAATATGAAAGGGCTGATCAACTTATGGATGGCCAACAATTTGCTCGATGGCCCTATTCCGGAATTCAACTTTCTGCCCGATTTGCTTGTACTCTACCTTAGCAACAACCGTTTTGTCGGCAGTGCCCCTGCTTTCCGGGGATCACCCCAGCTTTTTGTTGTGGATTTATCGCACAACGATCTCTCCGGTTTTATACCTTCCTTTTCCCGTCTTCTCACTCTGCAAACTCTGAAACTAAATAATAACCGGATCACCGGACCCATTTCAAGTTTCAGCGCCAATACACAACTGGAGGAACTTGATATTTCGCATAATTTGCTGGAAGGCACCCTACCTAACATTACTTTCAATAAGAAAATCACCGATTTTAATGCCAGCAACAATAATTTCAGCGGCAACATACCATCCTACGCCGGTCTGGCAGACCTGCAAAGGCTGGATGTATCCAATAACCAATTGGGAGATACCCTGCCTGATCTAAGCTACCTGGAAAGTCTCGATGAGCTTAGGGTAGATAGCAATAATTATTCCCACAGTCTATTTGATGCATCGACCGCACCTTCACTGCAAGTTTTTGAAGTCCAGTACAATCGCTTCACAATCAGTGATCTGTTTATGATCAATGGTCAGGGTTTAAATCGATTCGTTTTTGCCCAGCAAAAGAGATTTAGCATGCCGGACACCATCTATACTACGATAGGAGAGGATGTGACCATTGATCTGCTTATAGATCCTCTGGTAGGAGCAAACGTATATAATTGGTATCAGGATGATGTTCTAAAAGTATCAACTCAAGTCAATGAATTAATAATCAATAGCATCAATGCTCTGGACCAGGGCACCTATTATGTACGGGTGACTAATGACGCTTTTGATGGGCTTAACTTGCTTTCGGAAGAGTTTTATGTGCAGATGGATTGCCCGTACAATGAGGTGGTGATCGATGATTCCCTTTGTATTGGTGATACCCTCTATGTGAACGGTAAGGCTTATTTTGAAACCGGAGATTACCGGGATACGGTGATCGTTCCGGAACCAACGGTCTGCGATTCCATCTTCATTATATCCATTGCTGTTTACCCTAATTATGATACGACGCTCCTTGACACCATATGTGAATCGGATCAGGTGATGTTTGGAGGTGAGGTCATCACTGAATCGGGTATGTATACGGATACGTTGACTTCCATCCATGGTTGTGATTCGATCGTGCATCTGAATCTGGTGGTTTATCCGGCTTATACCCGGGCCAGAGATGTGGATATCTGTGCCGGTGACACCCTTTTCGTGGGGAATATTATTCATACCACCTCGGGGCTCTACACCGATACATTACAGACGATCAATGGGTGTGATTCGGTGATCATCACTGATCTGGCGGTGATGGATACTTTCCTCTCGGTGACCAATGTCGAGTTGTGTTTTGGCGAGACCTATGAATTCAGAGGGCAGACCTACAGCAGCTCCGGAACCTATGTCGATGCCCTGAGCAATGCGATCGGTTGTGATTCTACCTATGTATTGAATTTATTTATTCCCGAATCGGATCATTATCCGGTGAATGAGACCATCTGTGCTGGAGATTCGGTGATGGTGGGCGACAGTGTGTATAAGGAAGCCGGTACGTATACCGATTCCCTGGTGACCGGCATGGGTTGTGATTCCATCGTTGTACTGACTTTAATGGTTACCGACAAGTTTGAGGAGGAGTACGACCTTACTATATGCAGGGGAGACACTTTGTTTTTCGGAGATGATACCCTGACCACTACCGGCATTTACATAGATTCACTGACTGCCCTGGGAGGATGTGATTCGATTGTCAAGGTGGTCCTCAATGTACTTAGTTTTGTGAATATCAATATAGATACGACAATCTGCTTTGGAGATTCCATCGCAATCAATGATAATATTTATAAAGTTGACGGCACATTTCTCGACACCTTACCGGGAGAGAATTGCGATACCATTATTACCACTGATATTACGGTAAATCCGGAAATCACTATTGATGAGGTTAGAACGGTTTTCCATCCCAGCGGTACGGGTTTCATCCAGCCAACATTATCCGGAGGGACGACGCCTTACAGCTACCAGTGGAACACGGGTGCCAGCACCCAGATCCTGGACAGTGTTCTGGCCGGTCTCTACAATCTGACGATCACTGACCAATTGGGTTGTACTGCCAGTTTCGACCTCGAGCTGGATCCGGCTACATCCGTAAATCAATTTTCCGAATCTATTGCCGTGCACATGTTTCCCAATCCGATCCGCAAGAATGAAGGATTCAATATATCGGTAGAAGGGGCCCCGGCGGGAGATTATAATTTCATTGTGTACGACCTGCACGGCAGGGTAATCGACTTTACCCGGAGAAAGATCAACCAGGCTTACGAAGTGGTGGAGCTCCGGGCACCAGATTATGCAGGATTGTATACGGTAAAAATTGCAGATGCTGAGGGCAGGTTTACCATGCGAAAACTAATGGTCCATTAGGATAAAATTTTCCGGAATCCAGGCATATACATTACTGAAATACGACATATCTATCAATTAGATAATCAGTATATTATATATTACATAAAGTAATATTTCAGAATAATATTCTGACATGAGAATAATTAAAGAAATTTCTCATGGTTTTAGTTGCATTGTATGATATTTAAATATATATTTAAGAATGCGATATGATTGACGAATGCGTCGATCAGAAGGTTTTGAAATAGGAATTTTATGGAACGCTTAAGACCGGACCAAAAACCGGATCTATGGTCTGGCGTTATCACATAACACATTGCCTTTTTTATCACCGAGGGGCACTGTGCTACAGCCAAGTGGTATAAGCATTTACTTGTTTGCTATCAGATGCATTAATATGTAAATCATATACTCTGAATCTCAGAGCCGATTTTACAGCAAAAAATTGATGCGTTCGTATAAGCTAATTGCAAGTTACTCTTTCCAGAGTACATGGTGCAGGAAACTGTATCCATTAGAGCCATCGAAAATCCTTCAATAGGAGGAGCATAGGTGGATCTTATATGCAAAACATGTTGGCTGAATTGAGGTCATTCGACTATGTCCGGTGTTGATATTTCTTGCGAGTACCTTCGGTATTTCAAGTGGATATTGATAACTGGATGTAATTGAGCACCTCTAGTATATCGATTGATTTCGATATGCACCACAGGAGGAAAGAGATTTTATCTCCGAATCCTGATTTTGGATGCTCGTCATCTGGTAACGTGAATCTCTTCGGAGATTCGAAGAACCGCCTGAGAGATGGTATGCAACCAAAATTTACGGGGGGATCGTGAAAACGGTTCCCCTTTTTTTATTGGGATTTTTCGGGTGGTAAGCACCCTGATTTCTATGTCAGCGACTGAACCAGGTGTAATAGATGGTTAGATATATGAAATAGGCGAAGGCTGCGAGTGCAATGAGTTTAAAGAGCAGATAAGAGGCCGGGTAGATTAAGAGGGTGCCGATAAAAACAATCAACATAGCGGTACCAACGATAAACGGCAGCGGATTCTTCTTCAGATTGTTGCTGGGATAGGACACCTGAATGGGCAGGAAGTGAAGAATACCGAAGAACAGAATAAATACGGTATTAAAAATTGGTCCGGCTTCGAAGATAAAATAGGTATAAAATACGACCAGGTTCCATAATACCGGGAATCCGGTGAACTGTCCCTTTTGGCTGACCATATTACTTCTGCCGTAGTAAAAAGCGGAAATCAAGATAATGTATCCTGCCAGAGGAAGCCGAAGTGATGAATTTACCAGGTTGGATTGGAAGACAAAATAAGCCGGAACAAAAGCATAGGTGATAAAATCGGTAATGTAATCAATATTTTTTCCATCCATGCCGGGGAGCACCTCTTTCACCCTGAACCGTCGAGCCAGCAGTCCATCGGTGCCATCGATGAAGAAGCAGATCATGAGCCACACCATGGCTTGAGCAAACTCTGAATTGGAAATGGAGATTACGGCCAGGAGGGCAAAGATCCCGCCGCTGGCGGTGTATAGATGGACGAACCAGGCGGGTATTTTACTCATGTTACAAATAAAGACATTTTAGCATCGTGGTGTAGAAGTCTTGACTATTTATGCCTCATTTTTTCGGATCGCGGGTCAGATCCCGGGTCTTCAGATCTTATTTTCTTCTTTATTAAGATTTGTACTTTGCAGCAGAAGATTGACCGTCATCCGCATGTTACACAGATTATTATCCAATTCCTGGTTTGCGAGTATACTGTTGCTGGTGTTACTGGTGGCAATCGGTCTTTTGACCGATCTGTTCAATCAGGGCGATGTCTTCTGGCCGGGATATCTCACCATGATGTTTTTCTACGTCGTGATTTTTTTCATTGCGTTGAGGTTTTCACAGCGTTTTATCGAAGATCACATACTGGCTGGACGGTCCTTGCCACTTTGGCTGGGAGTGTTTACCATGAGCGCGACCTGGATCGGGGGTGGGTTTATTAATGGTTCGGCAGAATATACCTACAGTGAGGGCATTTTGTGGGTGCAGGCACCCTGGGGATATGCTCTCAGTCTTATTGTAGGAGGTCTGGTATTTGCGGGGCCGATGCGATCGCGCAATTACACTACGATGCTTGATCCGCTGGAGGAACGATTTGGGCGACGGGCTAACCTGCTTTTCTTCCTTCCGGCGGTGTTGGGAGATCTCTTCTGGACTTCGGCAATTCTGGTGGCCCTGGGCACTACCTTTGGAACTATTCTGGGTTTGGGTCTATCAACATCCATCATCCTTTCGGGGCTGATTGTGATACTTTATACCTCCTGGGGAGGACTGTGGTCAGTAGCGATAACCGATGTGATCCAACTGCTGATCCTCTTTGCCGGTTTGGTGTTGGTGGTTCAGTTGGCATTGGGAGGATGGGATAATCTGGCTCAGGTAATCGATGCATACGGCGCGTCCTTTGGAGCCCGGGCCTTGCCATGGCCGACGGAAGGGGTATTGGGAAGTTCTACTGCCCTTTGGTGGGATAGTGCTTTGTTATTGATTTTTGGGGGTATTCCGTGGCAGGTGTATTTCCAGCGGGTGTTGGCATCCAAAAGTCCGGTTATTGCCCGCCGGCTTTCCCTCCTGGCCGGTCTGGTTTGCCTTATGGCAGCGATACCGCCCATATTTATCGGGATGATCGCCTATACGACGGATACGGCGGCATTGGGATTACCACCGCTGGAAGATCCGGCTTTCGCTCTGCCCTATGTGATCAAATACCTGACCAATCCATGGGTTGCTACGGTTGGCCTTGGCGCCATTGCAGCGGCGGTGATGTCATCCGCAGATTCTTCGATATTATCTTCATCGACAGTCATTGTCTGGAATGTTTTACCGGTGAAAGCGGCGACCGGTAAGAATGCATCGGTGCAGATTCGCAGGGTGATCTGGATCGTTGGAGTTTGCACGATCTGCATTGCCCTGCAGGTGGGAAGCATCTACCAATTGTGGTTTTTATGCAGTGACCTGGTGTACTGTCTACTTTTTCCGTTGCTCGTCACCGCCTTATTTGATAAACGGGCCAATCAATACGGGGCTTTTAGCGGTTTTGCAGTCGCCTTATTTCTCCGATTGGGCGGAGGTGAGCCTTTCCTCGGTCTACCGGCTTTTCTGCCCTATCCCGCAGAAGACGGCCTCATTACCGTTCCATTCAAGACGATCGCTATGCTTACGGGATTATTGACGATCGTCACGATCTCACGAATAGTTCCCTTACGCGGTATGCAACCGGCGGTCTAGATCCCTCTTTTCAGGTAAATCTCGATCACTCCGTTTCCACCCCTCGAGCCATACTGGGTCGCTTCGGAACCTTTAAGTACCCGGATGCGATCCACATCGGTGACCTGCACCATGTTGGCGACATCAGCATAGCGTGTACCAACAGCCAGGCCATCAACGACGTAAAGTGGCTGATGACTGGTCAGAAATGTGCCTTTGCTGCGAATGGTGATATCGTAGTCTGCACCCGCTTTTTTCACCTGAACGCCCGGTTGTTTTGAAATCATGTCGATGAGTTCGCGGTACACCGGTTCTGATTTACTCATTTTATTGGTGGATGCAGTGCTGTCTTTGGTGGTGCTGCAACTGGTCAATATGAAGAGGAACATACCAAAGAAAAGGAGTGTGATTGTCTTCAGTTTTCTCATAGCTCTGTTTTGTCAGGTTAAAATACGTCTTTTTAGATTTGCATGCGGTCATTCTATAAACTCGACAGGTAATAATTTTAGCCGGAGGCGGAGTTGAAATCAGATATCTGGGTAATAAGCATTAAATCTGACGGAAGAATCTGGAATTGGGGTATTTGTTTATAGCGAGACATATTATATCTTTGCCTTCCTTTTTAAGGTCAGCCCCTTTTTTTGGTGAGGTGGGTGAGTGGCTGAAACCAACGGTTTGCTAAACCGTCGTACTCTTAACGGGGTACCGCGGGTTCGAATCCCGCCCTCACCGCAAACGACAGAGACAATGAAGCCCGCCTGAGCGGGCTTATTTTTTTGCGGAAAATCGTGGGAGCGTGCTCGTGAAGATTTTCTGGAAAAAATAGGATACATCCGCAGGATGAATCATTGTCGAGAGTATTTTGCCGCCCCTCCCATTTGGGATCACCGGAGGTAATGCCGCCCTCACCGCAAGCAATGGAGACGATACTATATTCTGAATCGTCTGCCATCCCTCTCCTGGACGATAGCTGTATTCCCTGCTGCTTTGAGTTGATTTATTTACAGTAACTGCAAAGAGACTCCGAAGTTATATTGTTGTAATTATAAAGTTTTTCTAAATTAGACCATCCCCTAAAGTCTAAAAGAAATGGACACACACACGAACCATCAGCCAGCACGGGATCCGGATAAGCCTTATCCGGCAAAACCGTCATTACCCACCATAAAAATAGAGCGGCTACATCACCGGCAATCGGTGCAGATTGCTCTCAGATTTGCCTACCATGAAGGACTGAAGGAACATCTTAAGGAACTGGATGGCATGAAGTGGTCCAAAACGCATCGTTGTTTTTACATGCCAAATGATTGGAATCAACTATGGAAATTAGTCAGGTATTGTAAGGGCATAGCCGAGGTCGATATGAGTGCATTGAGGGAAAAGAGAAAACCTCCTGCATCCCAGCGGAAAGAGGAACCCCGGAAAGAGATCAAGGCGCAGACAAAGTTCAAGATCGAAGAAGTGAGGAGATGGATGGAACAGCAAAGGTACCGGGCCAATACTGTAAGGACTTATGTGAGTTTTATATACCAATTTTTTCAGCACCATCCGCATTTGGACTGGGATAAGATAAATCAGGAAATTATTGTCCGGTATAATCACCTGCATTTTATTCAAGGAAAAAGGTCTTTCAGTAGTCAGAATCAGTGGATAAATGCCGTCAAGATCTATTTGAGGGTGCACCATCTGGATATTGGAGACTTAGAGGATGTAGAGAGACCAAAAAGCTCCCGATTATTGCCAAACGTCCTGACCAAAGAGGAGGTGAAGAGCATCATATTAGCTACCGGAAACATCAAGCACAAGTTCCTCCTTTCGTTGACTTATGGAGGAGGGTTGCGGATAGGTGAAGTACTAAGGCTGGAATTGGTGGATGTTCGGGTTGGTGAGAACTTATTGTATATAAGGAGCAGTAAGGGAGCGAAGGACCGCAGAGTACCTTTGTCGGATAGAATGATCTCCATGTATGAGGAATATCTTTTGGCATATAAACCAAAGAAATATGTTATCGAAGGCCAGTCTGGTGGGCAGTATTCCCATAGCAGTGCACAAAAGGTATTAAAAACTGCCTGTGAGAAGGCTGGCATGGATATCCGGGTCACCTTGCACACCTTAAGGCATTCGTACGCGACACATCTGATGGAATCAGGAGTGGGATTGAGATATATACAGGAGATTCTGGGCCATCAAAGTCCAAAAACAACGATGATTTATACGCATGTCAGCGGCAGGCGATTGAGTGAAGTAAAAAGTCCGCTGGATGATCTGGGTGTATAGCAGGCAAAAAGGTGGGAGATACATGCTGAAAGCGGTGTATTTGGGAAAAAAAGTCAGGCTATAAACGAGTTAGATGTAATACTCCGTACAGCATAAAAAAAACTGCAAATAGAAAAAAGAATGGTCGTGAATTTTAATTGTGGAAAATGCGGGTACAATTACAATTATGAGGTG
>JAGQWZ010000201.1 GCA_020436835.1 Saprospiraceae bacterium
GCCTAAACTGAATATAGGGCTCTATAGCACCAATCTTTGGAAAGGTCTATTCGAATCGCTTCTTCTATCTCTACGAAGATAATCCCGTTATAGCACTTTATAATATCGCCCAGCGATAGAGGGACTGAATACTGACCACTGAATACTCGATGCACCGGACATCAAGCATCTGGTATCTCTCCAGTCTCTCGATATACTCGCCCTATGCCAATGCCCCAACCTCTTTGCTTTCCGTCTCCCGTCTCTATAATTTCACTATTTTAACGGCAATAATTGATATTCTAAATTCGTCCTTGATAACTCATCTTTTAAATACGATTTATTTATATGAGAATTAATCCATTTCCCAACGACCCCGATCGTGCAGAAATCTGGAACATGTTGGTAGAAAGAGATATCTATGCCTTTTGTGCCGGTGATTGGTCCATGGTTGAGCATGATTTTATTGCCGAAGGATTTATGGGAATGGATGGGGGTAAAATTGCTAACCCAGATCAATGGAAGATCAACTACAGCAACCTGGAATTATACCGGGATGAATGGCTGAGGCAGGCAGAAGCCTTTAATAATACCGCCTGGAAGGAAGATCCGGTCGAAACCTTTTTTGCTTTAACTGACCTGACCCAGATAGATATTGTCAATGACACCGCGCTGGCCCATAAGAAATTTGACGGGTATCTGACTGATCCAAACGGGGAGAAAGTGACTTTGAATTGGCAGACATTATACCAATGTCGAAAGAAAGAAGGGAAATGGAAAATCAGTGGTTTTGTCGGATATCTGCCCTATCCCCTGGGAGATCAATCCAAACAGAACAGAAAAAAAAGGCTCCCACCCGGAGCAAAGCAGCACCTTACTGCAGGTCCCTACTCTCCGGTGCTAGAGATTGAAGCTGGAAAATTAGTGGTCATTTCGGGACAAGCTGCCATAGACGAAAATGGCAACGTAGTCGGGGACCAAATTGAAGAACAAACCATTGTCACCCTTGAAAACTGTAAAAACCAACTATCCGCAGCGGGCTGCAGTCTATCCGATGTATTCAAGGTCAATGTATATCTAAAAAACCTGGATGATTGGCCCCGGTTCAATGAAATATATGCAACTTATTTTCCCGATCCCAAGCCGGTACGTACCGCTGTTCAGACTCCCCTTTTGATGACCTTACTGGTGGAAGTTGAGTGCTGGGCAGTGAAGTAATCAAATGGTTTATTTTAATGATTAGTTAAGAATTTTAATGTACGGGTTGAGGGATCAAATCAGTCTGTAAAAAACACTATCTTCCCCAGTATGAGCGCCTTCAGTTTCTATTTAGTCATCGGGATCCTTCTGGGTTTTCAGAATCAAAGTGATGAGAAGATCTATGAAGTGCGAAAGGTAGATCACGAAATCGGAATCAACGGACAGGGTACGGATCCACTTTGGGATCAGGCGGCCATTCTCACTGATTTTCAGCTCCCCTGGGATGAGGAAATTCCACAACCAACGTCTTTTCGGGCCTTGTGGACAGATTCTTCCCTTTATCTTCTATACGAGGTGATCGACCATGATATTGTGGCCCCAGGTCCGCCTAAAGATAAACGAGGGGTACTACCGAGTGACCGGGTTGAAATTTTCTTTAAAGTAGAAGGGGAAATGAATCCCTACTATTGTCTTGAATTGGATCCACGCTCAAGAGTACTGGACTACCAGGCACGTTACTACCGCAACACCGATTTTGACTGGTTCTGGCCGGAAGACCAGCTGCAGGTGTTGTCTTCCGGACAGGATGACGGATATACAGTGGAGGTTCGAATTTCTCTGCAATCGATCAAAGATCTCAAGCTACTAAACCCTGACAATACTTTAGACGTCGGTTTGTTCCGGGGAGACTTCCAGACCACCAGTAACAATCGTACGGAAGTGAAGTGGATCAGTTGGGTAAAACCGGATTCAGAAAGACCGGACTTTCACATACCCTCCGCCTTTGGTAAACTCAGCCTAACCGAATAAAATAAATGCAAGGTCTCGTAAGTCTTTTCTCCTGGTCTATTGATGGTGTAATCATTCTCGTTTATATTATCGGTACACTATTAGCCGGACTGGCCGTCCGAAGATATGTCAAGAATGTAAATGATTACCTGGTTGCAGGGCGTCAGGTAGACCTCTACCTTGGAATAGCTTCGCTTGCTGCCACCGAGTTTGGAATTGTCACCTGCATGGCAAATGCAGAACTGGGCTATAAATATGGGTTTGCCGGCATCACTCCGGGTATTGCCCTATTTGTTTCCATGTTATTTGTCGGAATCACCGGTTTCTGTATCCGTCCGCTAAGGGACCGTGGGGTAATTACGGTTCCGGAATTCTTTGAACAGAAGTTTGGTAAAAGAGTACGTTGGGCCAGTGGAGTGGTGATTGTCCTTGGAGGTTTGCTCAACATGGGCGTGTTTCTTCGGATGGGTGGTGATTTTCTCACGCTGATCTTTGGTCTTGATACCGGTTATCTCGAGGTAATGATGACGATCATTTTACTTATTGTTGCCATCTATACCATTTTGGGAGGAATGCTGTCCGTGCTTGTTACGGACTACCTTCAGTTTATCGTGATGAGTATTGGTCTGCTCAGTGTTGTCCTGATATGTATCACCCAATACGGATGGTCAAATCTGACTGAAAATCTAAATTCCCTGTACGGTGCGAGAGCGTTTAATCCCTTTATCGGAGGGACCTATGGTCTGGACCGGATTATGGTAGATATCCTGACCGGGCTGGCTTCTATACTTACCTGGCAAACGATGATTACCCGGGTTTTGGCAGCTAAAGATTCAGATACGGGTCAAAAAATCTACCGCTCTACCGCGCCGTTTTTTCTCGTACGGTTTGCCCTACCTGCTTTCCTTGGGGTAGCCGCGCTTTATTATTTCACCCAAAATGGGGGTGCTCCGGAGCGGGAAATACTTGCGCTTCCGGTCTTTTTGTCCAATGCCATACCGGTAGGCATCCTGGGGTTACTGATTGCCGGTATGCTGGCAGCGGACATGTCAACAAATTCTTCCTACATGCTGGCCTGGAGTTCAGTGATCTACAATGATATTCTCGCCCCCATCCACAAAGGGCAATGGTCGGCAAGAAAGGGGTTGGTTACCAATCGTCTGCTCGTGGCAGGAATTGGCATTTTCTTATTGCTGTACGGTCTCTGGTATCCATTGAAGGGAGATCTTTGGGTCTATTTGCAGGTCACCGGTACGATCTATCTGGCCAGTATGAGCACCATCCTTATTGCCGCCTGCTACTGGCCTCGGGCCAATAATTGGGGAGCAATTGCCTCCATTATCGTGGGCAGCATCATACCCATCATTTATCTTGTTATGCAGCAGCTGGAAAACACCCAGGATCTGGCAATACAGATCGGTCCCTATAAATCCACGATTTTTGCCTTTGTGATGACTGCACTGGCGATGTATGTCGGTAGTAAATTGAAAGATATGGTGAAGGAATGACTCAGTAATTGATCAAATGATCTGCAACGGTTAAAAAAGAAAAGTATGAACACATTTTGGTTTATTGTGATATTTGGAATACTGGCCTGGTACCTGATCGTAGGGATTTTGGTTGGAATCAGAGGGTTTGGAAACATAAAACAGATGTTAGACCGGTTGAAAGATGATCATTCAAAATCCTGATTTAACGGCTCAGGCGGATTAGAATCAATTGAAAATGAGGCCGGGATACGCCGTAATCATTGAAGTCTGAGAAATGGAATGCCGGTCATCACTGAATGGGATGTTTAAAATCACGCAAACATTTTCATTACAAAACCTAAGTTGGCATGCATTTTGGTTGTTAGTCAGTATTGTTATTAAATAAGCTGACAACCAAAATTTAGAAGGTTGAAAAAAGTCAGCAAAACACATATCCTTAAGAAAGTGAAATAATCTTTTTCACCAAAATTATTTTTTAACATAAAAGGAATTAATCCATTTTTTTTATAACAAATGTCTAGTGAAAGCCCGTTCTCTCCCTAGATTCTTTATTCTAACAGCCCTGGTTCAGACCTAGAGGTGTTGATTCTATACCGTTGACCAAAAGTGGTCCGGTACATATGCAATTAATCCATTGAGAGAGATGTTAATCATGACATTAGTTAAGTGTTGGTTATGTTGGCATCTCTCCAGTTTATCCCTTGAGAAACCAAAATTAAGATGAAGAAATAAAGAATTGCAATTCTATCTCCAATAGTTTTTTTTTGAAGATAGATTTGAAATGATAATCTCAATAAAATAAAATGACAATATTTATTAAAATATAGAAGATCTATAAAATCTGGCTCTTATTTACTATAACCTTAAATGTCCTAGGGTAGTTTATTGGTCTGACTACATAGAGACATGACAGTTATGCGAATGGATCAATCGTTCAGTTGATCCATTTTTTTTATTTGTACTAAATGAAATCCAGCAGATCGAGGAGTTTTCTCAGCTGTCTGAAATTAGAATGGTCAATGGAATAATCGATTTTTTCATGCTCCCAGGTGGTGTGAAAAGGCACATGACAAGCGTATCCGCCAAGTTCCAATACTGGTAAGACATCTGACTTTAAGGAATTGCCTACCATTAAAAATTGTTTTGGCTGAATATCCAGATGGTGGAGAAGTTTTTGATAGTTTGCCTCCTTTTTATCGGATAAGATCTCTATATGGTGAAAGTGCTTTTCGAGACCGGACTTTATAAGTTTTCGCTCCTGATCCAATAAATCGCCTTTTGTCGCCATCACCAATCGGTAGCGGCCATTCAATGTCGCCAGTACTTCTTCTACCCCATCCAGCAATTCAATCGGTTTGTGGAGCATCTCCTTGCCAAAGTAAATGATCTTCTCAATAACCTCCAGTTTTATAGTTCTGCCTGAAATCCGGATTGCCGCTTCGATCATAGACAGGATAAAACTTTTAATCCCGAATCCGTAGTCTTCAAGATTTGCAATCTCCGTAGCTAAGAGTTCTCTCGATACCGTGTGCTGGGGATGATACACTTCCATCATTTCACAGAATTTTCGCTCGATTTCCTGAAAATAGGGCTCATTCACCCAGAGCGTATCATCTGCGTCAAAAGCAATGACTTTTAGATCCTGAATCCGTTCCACTCGCTGTTGTTTTGTGGAATCGAAGATGATCAAGTTTTCTGAAATAAAAAAGGCCTCACTCTCCTATGAGGCCCAGGGATATGGTGCTGGAAGTGTAATTTCTCATTACTTTACGTTCTCTGTCTTACCCCTAAACATTCGAGGTATAAGTTAAACAGTAAACATACGATCGGATAACCTGTAGTCAATAGAATCCAATTCCCATGCCAATATAAGTAATTAATCTGTTTTATTTATTACTGCACATCAAGTTTTCTGACCCACACCCGGATCCAATTCTTTCCTCCCCGATCTATTTATTTATTTCAAGGTTCTAGACGGCTTTAATCATCAGAGATTTCTTAACTTTTGAAAATAAAGTAACACCAGTGTATCATTATTTTCTAGTTGGATTTGTTCTGATATTGAGTTGTCAGTCGCCAGAGAAGCCGGTGAAGCCGGAGCTTCCGAACATCATTTACATTCTAGCTGATGACCTCGGTATCGGCGATGTTAGTGTATATAATGCCGATTCCAGGATTAACACCATGGCTATCGATGCCCTGGCCCGAAG
The DNA here is from genome assembly GCA_020436835.1 of Saprospiraceae bacterium. Lineage (GTDB taxonomy): Bacteria > Bacteroidota > Bacteroidia > Chitinophagales > Saprospiraceae > JABDMH01. The sequence continues at coordinate 5,669 of JAGQWZ010000201.1, forward strand.
TGGAATGACTTTTCAGGATGCCCACAGTGGTTCTTCAGTTTGTACGCCTACCCGGTATGGGATACTCACCGGACGTTATGCCTGGCGGACCCGCCTGGCAAAAGGTGTTACCTGGACATACGATCCCCATCTCATTGATCCCGGCCGGACTACGGTGGCATCATATCTAAAACAATACCGCTATCAGACCGCCTGCATTGGCAAATGGCACCTCGGACTTGATTGGGGAAAGGACGCTAATGGGGAGTACGATTTCACGCTTCCTATACAAAATGGTCCAAACGAAAATGGCTTTGATTACTTCTTCGGCATTACCGCCTCCCTGGATATTCCCCCATACTTCTACATCGAGAATAATCGAATTACCGCCGAGACGATCGATACCATTGGGGCCATGGGAGGAAAAAAATTCTGGCGGGAAAGTCCGATCGGTAATGATTTCGTTCACGAAGAGGTATTACCCACCCTGACTGAAAAAGCGATCTCATTCATAAAAGAGAGCAGTCAGAAAGAAGATCCTTTCTTTCTTTATTTCCCCTTGACGGCACCTCATACCCCGATCTTGCCTACCGCTGCTTTTCAAGGCAAATCCGGCACCAATGAATACGGAGACTTTGTCCTCATGGTAGATAAGGTCGTTCAGCAAATTATGGAGACACTGGAAGCAGCGGGAATCAAAGAAAACACGCTGGTCATTTTTACCAGTGATAATGGATGTAGTCCAATGGCAGATTTTGCAGAACTGGAATCGTTTGGCCATGACCCCAGTTATATCTATCGTGGGCACAAGGCAGACATTTTTGAAGGTGGGCACCGAATACCTTTTGTTGCATCCTGGCCTGCAAAAATTCCGGAAGGAAGTAACTGCTCCCAAACCATTTGTCTAACCGATCTATTGGGTACCGTTGCCGGAATAATGGGAGATCCCTTGCCAGGAAATGCGGGAGAGGACAGTTATGATCTTACTTCCATCTTATTTAATGAATCCCCGAAGATATTGCGCGAAGCCACCGTTCATCATTCGATTGAGGGATGTTTTTCTCTTCGCAAAGCAGAATGGAAAATTTGTTTTTGTCCTGGTTCCGGGGGCTGGAGTCATCCCACTCCCAAAGAAGCCGGTGAATTGGCATTGCCTGACATACAGTTATTTAATTTATCCGATGATCCGGCAGAAAAAAATAATCTGGCCGGTGAGCATCCGGAACTGGTTGATCAATTGACCCAACTGATGCAACAGTACATCGATACCGGGAGAAGCACTCCGGGAGAGAAACAATCAAATGACCGGGAAATAATCTTGCAGGAAGCCGATTAGGAAAAAAAGGTCTTTGGTCTTTGGCTGATGGTACAAAAAAACATCAGTCTCAGGATTAGTAAACCCACAACCTCATCACCTCATTACCTGATCACCTCATTACCTGATTAACTCACTACCTACCCCCCCTCCCGACTTCTCACTTAAGTACGCCATTCCCAGCATACCGGCAAAATCACTCTGTTGTGCCGGCAGTATTTTTACTGTCCCGGCTGGCTGCCAGCAATACCGGTCAATAAAATCCTGTAAATGTCTCACAATTAAATCACCACTTTTCATAATTCCCCCTCCGACGATCACCACATCCGGATCAAAATGATGCACGAGATTATAGACATTGGCAGACCAGGCTTGCAGGCTGTGTTCCAAAATTTTCCTGGCTAGCTCATCCTCGCCGGCAAATTGAAAGACACCCTGGTAGGTGATCTTGTCTTCTCCGGCTAATTTACTCTCCAGGTACATCGGATCACTTTTCCACTTATCATGAATGACCCAACCGGATGCCTCCGTTTCCATGCAGCCAAATGCGCCGCAGTTGCAGGGATCTCCTTTAAAATTGACCATCACGTGTCCTCCCAGATTACCCCCCACATGATGGGCACCCCGGAACAGTTTTCCCTCAATTAGTACTCCACTTCCGAACCCGGTGCCCAGAGTAACCTGTACGATATTGTCGTATCCCTTTCCCGCTCCATATTGCCATTCTGCCACCAGTGCGGCACGGGCGTCATTTTCCAGTGCCAATGGCACCTTCCAGGCATCCCGTGACCACTGATTTAAATCCACTTCATCGGCATCAGAAAATTTCACATACCGGGTGAGAATCTTGCGGTTTTTATCATCCACTATGCTGGGAAAAGAAAGACCTAC
>JAGQWZ010000202.1 GCA_020436835.1 Saprospiraceae bacterium
AAATCTGGATTAATTATTGCAAATCGTCAAATTTGTTTAAACCCAAAGCGGTAAGGTCATTCTTTAATTCTTCTACAGTAGTTTGTCTGGCACGTAGCTTAATTACGTACCGCATATTGACTAAGGTAGCGAGTTCACTGCGATTTGTTGCAGGATTATGTTTCTCCAGGACTTTCTGGTCGCCAACATAGGAGGTTTTTTCGTGACCATTTGGTGTTTGCCGGTCCACCTCGGATTTGGCCCAGCCTGCAAGCATGCCGATGGCGGAAGGATTTCCTCCGGTATCCAGAATATCTATAGATAAATTCTCTCCTTTACTGGTAGTATATACACCGCTTACTTCAACCACGTCAAAACCCAGTGCATTAGCAGCTTCTCCAAAAAGTTGAGCTCGGGTCATTCCGTTCAAGGTAGCCGGTAACATGCCTTTTAGAGTTTCAACATCCACCAGGCCGGCCGCATCAGTATTCACGGTCTTTTCTCCGAATAATTCTCTGCCCTGTTCCTTCATATTTTCCGGATCCAAGCGATCAGGTTGAGAGGCGGGCTGTTCGACCGGTGACTCAACAACGGCGGTGTCCGTAGTCTTATCCTGCCCACAGGCCCAAATTAATCCAGCCAGAAGAATTATTACATATTTCCTATTCATGGGTACTGCAATTATTGAAAAATTTAATTCGGGTGAAGTTAGCCGTATTCATAGAAAATAAAAACCGGATGTACAAAATAAGTATCTTCGTTTCCTTAAAAAAACTCAGCTATGACTGGAAAGATCTGGTTATTGTTATCGATGCTTTTAGGCTGGAATATCATTATGGGTCAGGCACCAAATCGGGAGCAAATGCAGGCCATGGCCTGGGAACAAATGCCATCGGCAATTCAAGAATTCCGGGAATTCCTGGAGATCCCTAATCTCAGCCGCAATAAAGAACACCAGATGAATAATGTGCGCTGGTGTATGGACGCGTTCCAAAAGCGTGGTTTTCAGACTCAGATGCTAATGTCCGGAACATCGCCTTTTGTGTTTGCCGAACGAAAAATATCCGATCCGGCCCCTACCCTATTGGTTTACCTTCAGATTGACGGTCAACCAGTGGACTCAAGCCGCTGGGCCCAGGAAGATCCATTTATTCCCGTCCTGAAAGAAAAAGACAGTGAAGGCAATTGGAATATCATTCCGTGGAATACCCTGAGTACAGAAATTGACCCGGAATGGCGCATTTTCGGGCGTTCTACATCCGATTCCAAGGGAAATGGAATGGCCTTTCTAGCTGCACTAGATATTATTGATAAGGAGGAGCTAAAACCCTCTTACAACATTAAGGTCATTATGGACCTGGAAGAGGAGATCGGTTCTCCTAATTTGCCCCAATTGGTCAAAGACCAGAAGGAATTGCTTGCTTCGGATATGCTGCTAATACTGGACGGCACCCGGCACGTATCCAATCTTCCTACCCTCACTTTTGGCGCCCGGGGAATTGCCAAGATCACCATGACCGTTTTCGGAGCAAAAGTGGATCTACACAGTGGCCAGTACGGCAATTTTGCTCCCAATCCGGTATTTGGACTGTCTCGCCTCTTAGCCGGCATGAAAGATGAAGAAGGCCGGGTGATCCTGCCGGGGTTTTATGATGGTATTGAACTAAGCGATGAAGAGAAAGCCTTGATTAATGACATTCCGGAAGATCAGGTTCAATTGAGAGACCGGATCGGTATTGCTAAAAGTGAGGCCGTCGGCGCAACTTACCAGGAAGCACTACAGTATCCAAGCCTAAACGTAAGAGGGCTGCGGGCAGCCTGGGTGGGAGATGAAGTCCGGACCATTATTCCGGCTAAAGCAATTGCCGAGATTGATCTGCGTTTGGTCGCCGAATCTGATCCCGAGCGACTTATTAGTGTTATTCGGCAATATATCACTGATGCCGGATATCATTTTGTGGACGGCACTCCCACAGATGAAGAACGCAAACAATTCCCTAAACTGATCGATTTTGATTCAAGCATCTCCTACCGGGCTTTTCGAACTCCTCTCGATTCTGAGATCGGTCATTTCCTGGAGCGTGCCCTTATCCGGGCATTCGGCACCAAACCGGTATTGATGCGCACCACAGGAGGTTCGCAACCGATGTCTCCCTTCATAGAAGCCATGGCCCTGCCTGCAGTTGCACTGCGTATCCCCAATCCGGATAACAATATACACGGACCGAACGAAAATCTGCGCATTGGTAATTTCCTGGAAGGGATACAGTCCTGTCTGGCCGTCCTCACTGAAGAAATTGCAAAATAGACGATGAAGTCAGGGGTATCTGAGACTAATTGCTTTGCTTTTCTTCTACAAAGGAATTTTTCCTATTAAGTTTGGTTTTATTATTGAATTAGATGTGATGAGAGAATTTTCTAACTGAGTAAAATAATACAATAAAACACAATTATTATGAATTTTAGGACACTGGGGCGTACCGGTTTCGAAATATCTGAAGTAAGCCTGGGCACCTGGCAGGTTGGCGGAAAATGGGGAGCTCCATTTAATCACAATACTGCGGATAAGATCCTTAATACCGCCGTAGATAATGGTATCAATTTCATCGATACGGCAGACGTTTACGGCGATGGTGAAAGTGAAAAAGCGGTAGGCCGTTTGGTGCGCTCCCGGTCCGAAAAGATCTACGTGGCTTCAAAATGCGGACGGAAGA
>JAGQWZ010000203.1 GCA_020436835.1 Saprospiraceae bacterium
AATATGGGAGGGGTTTTGGATGCATCGGCATTCTTACGCAAAAAATCCAGATTCAAGGCGGCAATCTGACTGGCAATTCGCTGGTCGCTGATGTTCGTTTGGCTGCCGACAGCATGACCGGGCCGGTGTATGACGATGACATGTACGGGAATGGTTAGCAATGGCAGATCGTCTGCGCTGCGCCCGTTATTTTTCTCCAAATAGATCATTTGCTGCATTCGGGCGTCCATAATCTCGGTACGATAGCCGGGACGGTTTTGATAGAGATGCTCCATGCGTTGATCAGTTTCACAACGATTTTTCGAGGCAGAGAATTCATCCATTTTTATCTCATTCTTTTCCGGTTTGACCTCTTCAATTAAAGGATCTTTTTTGCATGAATTCAAAAGGAGGACGGAGCATGCCAGTAGGCACACTGAATAAATTACAATTTTCATAGATTCAGATTTTGGCTATTGCCGGTTAATAAAAAGCTTTAAGTTGAAATGCTCCGATAGAATATTGGATTCTTTCTCCTAAGACAGGCCACCGGCTATGATCCCCTACGTACTTCCTGAAAATTTTTTCCTTTTTAGTGCTTGAACGTATTTCACTCCAATGTAAGTCGATATGATAGGGATGGAATGAAGGGAAGCCCTTGTACATACCGCACCTCTGTGGTTACATCCCGGTAGAGGCGGGGAAAAACTATATTCTTCCGGTCATATACGTTCAGCAGCCCGAGCTTAAGCTGATGAGAAAGCCGATTGCCCTGTAGGAAATAGCTAAGAGATAAATCGAGTCGATGGTAAACCGGCATGATTAAAAGGTCTACCGTATTTTCAGGTACTTCAATTTGATCAAGAAAATAGTAAGCATTATCATAGATGTCGTAGGAGCCAGGTACTAAATTATACCGGGTTCCACTGGATAGTTGCCAGGAAGCACCAATTTTCCACCGTTCATTCAAACTATAGACACCAATCATATTAAAGGTGTGCGGAGATTCAAATTCATAGGGGACCTTGAGATCGAGGTATTTACCTGGAAAATACCGGTTGCTTTTTCCGAAGGTATAGTTGAATTGCAACAGAAGTTTACTCCAGCTATGTTGCAGGTTCGTTTCAATTCCCCAACTAACCCCTTCACCGGTAAGCATATCCTCCTCCCATATGGATGCATCCACATTGTCCAACGTGCCGAAGATTAGATATCCCGGGGCCTCCCGGAAGGTCACCAGTCCGGACATCGTTTTATAATAAATACTGCCTCTTATCTGAGTGCTGGTAAAATGGCGTACCCAACTAAGATCTGCTTGCCAGGACCTTTGCGGTGGGACCCGGTTAGTAGCCGGCACCCACAATTCATTTGGCAAGCCGTTGTCATCGGCCGAAATTAAGTGCTGCGGTTGATAAAGTTTGATCAGTGAAAAGGTAATCCGGTTTTCTGTCCATTTTCTGGAAATACTTAATCTGGGTTGAAGGGAATTAAAAAAGTCAGGAGAATTGGAAAATACCAATAAATTAAAACCCCAGATGATCTGCCAATTCGGATTAAAATCCCAGATATCTTCCACATTAAGAGAGGCCTGCTTACTTTGGAAAGAAAGGGCATCAAACAGGGAGTCGGGTAAATCGGGGAGCGGAGAGCCAATAGAAAAATCCGGATGTTGAGTTGCATCTTCGCCGTAGGCAATGATACCTGGCATATATTGATGCAATGCGAGGGAGATTCCGGATTTGACTCGATGCCGGTAATTAATCAGGAAATCCAAATTCAGGCGGAGACCGGATTCATTTATTGATGAGCGAAATTCATTGATCTCAAAGTAACCATTGGACTGCTGCCTATTTACTTCAAATTTTTCTTCGTATGCATTGATCGAGCGGTAGAAGTAGCGGCTGTGATAGAAATTCGCTTTTAGGAAGGCCTTGCCACTTAACTCGCGAATCCATTTGATGCCCGCGGCAAGATTTCCCCAGTAGTACTCATCCTGATATGCATCCGTAAAAGTAGTGTCTACATCTTCGAATAAATATCGATTGATATCCAGATGTTTATTGGTTCCGCCATATGCATTGATGATAATTTTATCCTTACGTTCCAGATTAATCAGGGTTTTTGCATAAAAATCCCAGAATTTGGGTTGAAAAAATCCATCATTGTCATCGATTGACCGGATATTATTAGAATATGATCGAATGATGCTTCCCGAGTGACTTCTTTGACCCGCCAGCATGAGCGTACCTCGATTTCCCAGGATGGGAGTTTCCACCAGTAGATGGGAGCCCAGCAGACTCGCTGAGGCATCAAGTCGTTTTTTCGACCGGTGGCCGTCCCGTATATTCACCTGGAGTACGGAAGAGAGGCGTCCGTCCTGATCTGGTTCCACAAAAGATTTTGAAAATCTGGCTTCCTGTACGGCATTACTGTTAAATATGGAACCGGTACCAAAAAGATGAAATGGATTGTAAATAGGAATATCTTCCAATAGAATTAAATTTTGATCAGCATTGCCACCCCTGACATGGATACCTCCCAGGCCGTCTCCACCAGTAATCACCCCTTCTGAAAGTTGCAAATACCGGGTAATGTCCATCTCCGCACCGATGGAAGGCACTTCGTTCAGGATCGAGAGCGGCAACGGCGTACCATTTTCCTCGGTAGCAAGACCGGTATTACCTTCTGGATTTTCAGTGACAATAATTTCCGGCAGATCCAGGGTTCCATCCAGTTCGAAATCTTTTTGCATTGGTTCTTCGAAATACTTCTCGAAAAATAGGGTCTGGTAACCGAGGTAGGAGACGGAGATTATTTGAATTCCCTGCGGGACAAAAAGCTGGAAATAGCCTTCTTCATTACTTGAGGTTCCTATTTGATTTCCGTTCACCACTACATGCGCTCCCGGCAGAGATTCACCGGTATGTACATCATAAATAAAACCTTGAATTAAAAATCTCTTTTTTGGAAATAGGATCAGCTGATCTGCGATGATGCGATAATCAAGCTGGAGGTTATCCTGAATTATTTTTAGATTTTCCTTCCAGCTATTTTTTGGATCGATTTGCATCGTCGACGATGGTGCTGAATGGAGAACCGCTTCATTATATGCCAGTGAATAAGGTATGATCTCCTGGAGTTGATCCAGAATTTCCTGCGTCGCGTTAGTAGGATCCGTCTGGGCCAGGATCAAATTACCAGTATTAAAGAAATATACGAGTATCCAGATTCCAAGGGTAAGCTTGAGGGAAATGCCATGGAAATCTTCGGTTTTTGGAATCATCATTGAAGTCGACCAGTTTAGCAGCCCTTTCCAGTGATCAGATATTGAGAATCTCCACTTTTGATAATCTTTATATCAAGCAATGTTTCCAGGATGGATACCAAATCAGAGAGGTCGGGATAATTCAGCACCAAATTAACTTTACAACGCAACACATCGGATTCTTCCACTGTAAAACGAACCAAATATCTTGTCTCGATCTCCCTCAGGATCTCTGCTAATTCACTCTGTTC